>NZ_JBQKLI010000021.1:0-34411 GCF_052116305.1 Gallicola sp. Sow4_E12
GCGTCTCTTTGTATTGTAATAAATATTTAGAATCTCCTGATCCAACTTCTGATTCTCAAGTGCTCGTTTGGAAGGCTTCCGATCCCGGATTTTGTAATAAGTACTTCGATTCATTTTTAAGACTTTACACATAAGCTTGATCGGATAGATTTCATTGAATTTTGTAATAAAAGATGCGATCTCGTTTAATGTTTTTTTGCGAATATGGCTGTAGCTTTTTTTAATATTTCATTCTCCAATTCAAGTTGACGGACTTTATTTTCGAGTTCTTTATATTTTTTTAAAGAGACTTCCTTTCCTTCTTCGGTTTCTATAGAAGGAACATAGAGTTTTTTCCACTTATAAATTGTTTGCTCAACTAGGCCATATTCTGCTGCGAGCTTTGAAACTGGGATACCAGCTAGATGGAGATCGATTATTTGCTTTTTGAAATCATTAGTATATCTTTTACCTTTAGAGGACATTGTGATACACACCCTTTCTATATCTAGATTGTATTGTGTCTCACTTATGGTGTCCACTATTTTATACTAACACCATTATACCCTTGCCATTTTTTTAGTAACAATATTATACAATTGTATTATAGATAAATAACCTGCTCCCTAAGCCTACTGGTATAAAAGAATATGTATGTTTGTATCCTCTTTTATACAAAAAAGGCTGAGTAACAGATCGGAGTCTGTCATTCAGCCTTTTAAAATTTTGTTGATTTATTTATATTACACCCTTTTTATTTAGGTATATTGTTATAAACGAATAGAGGAAGCCTAACCCCTACGCAATATTTTTGATATACTTAATGAAACTATCAATATTACAGGAGCAGATTATGGAAAAAAGTTTTTTAATCCATTCATTAAAATTTCATGAAGGAGCACCTTCATTATACTTTCTTTCAAATGAAAAGAATAATTATTATAAAGAAGGAGATATCGTAATCGCTGAAGATCAAAGCGGCTTGCTTTCCCTTGCTAAAATAACGAGCATCTATTTATATCCAGAGTCCGCCCTCCCTGCTGACCTTAAAGATATTCATTATATTCACAAAAAATTCAACCTTAAGAAAGATTTTTCGAAATATATTACAGAAAGATCCTTCTTCGACCTCCATGTACTCACAACAGAGGAACTCCATAGATTCACCGGCAAATATATTCTTCTAAGTTTATACGATCTAGAATTAGATTTCGATAGAATTAAAGTGCAGTTTAACCCACATAACACTGATTATCTGCATCTAATAGAAGGTTTCATTAGAGAATTAGAAGTCCTTTGTGTGGAAGAGAATTTAAAGCAAATAGAAGATGATTTAGAACTAGAATTTTCCGAATTTAATACGTATAGAAAACTAAGCAATGATATAAAAGTCTATGCTGCTAATCTCATTTATGAAGGAAAGTATACTCAAAAAAACTTAGACGCTTGCCTTCGTTTATTAGAAGAAGCCTCCTATGGAAATGAACGATCTGCCCATACCAGCTTAGGTTATCTCTACTTAGAAAACGAAAAGTTAAAGGATTATACCAAAGCATTCCAAAACTTTACCATCGCTTCAACTTTAGGAGACATTAATGCAACGTATAAATTAGGTGATTTATATTATCACGGATTAGGCATTTCTCGAAATATCAACATGGCTCATAAACTTTATCTTCAAGCCTATCAGTCAGATTATAATAACTTAGATACATTTTATGATATAGAACCCTCCATTCTCAGAAGAGCAGGAGATGTCTATTTCTATGGATTTATCACTGATATCGATTACAATTATGCCTTTCAGCTATATATCACGGCTTACAAAAAAGTATATATTACCTCTTCTAGAATTCGTCATCGAGAAAAACTCTTAGCCTATCTTCTCGATAAAATTAGACAATGTACTGCAAAACTTGATGCACAGATATATTAAAATACTTTTCAAAAAAAGTATAAATGTGCTTATTTACGGTACTACTTCCCTCCTGATTCTGTTGAGAACTAGAGGAAGCCTACCAATGAGAAGAAAACGAATATAAATTTATCGATCCAACCGAATCTATGCGGAATGTGGAGGCTTTCTTAGCTTATCGAACATCCGCCCAGAATTTGATTCTATTCAATCAGATGAAAAAATAGGTGTTTCTGGTATCCTGTTCGATAAAGGAAGCTATTGAAAATATAGGAAGCAGTTGTTTGGATAAAAAAAGACTGAATAGCAGATATAATAATCTGTTATTCAGCCTTTTAAAATCGATCAGTTTGTAACTTGGTTCTGTTAAAATGAGTTTTTTGTTTTGTAAGATTATGCTTTTTCTTTGTATTAATCTATATCTTTGTAGTATGGTTGTACAGGTGAACTAAAGGAATCACTTACCTCTAAGATTATTTTTTACTCTAACTATAAAAACTGCCAGAGAATTTTGCAACTTTTAATGATATCTTTTATTGACTAACTTTTAAAATATCATACTTTCTAATTCTTTCACAACATTAGATGATACTGCATTTTCTCCACCTAATACAATCACATTTTTAATTTTATGATTTTGAATATATCTTTTTGTTTCTATGGAGAGTTGTAAAGGATGAGTTAGTAGAAGAGCAGCGTTTTGAGTACTTACATAAGGAGCTGCTGCCAAGGCATCAGGATAATTAAGTCCACTTGCTAAAACAACAGTATCTATCTCTTTACCTATAGATAATGGATATAATTTAGCTATTTCTACTGCTGTGGCATATCTATTTGCTCCATAAATTCTTCTACCTACGCCCTGTGCATGATATTCATCGCTCGGCCACATATGAGGAACTGCTTTTGGTCCACCGATAATAAATGCGCCACCATAAAATGGCTCATCGCCAAAGTATGGTACAAACGCATAACTTTCTGTTGGATAATGCCCATATAAGTTAACTTCTTCACTTCCTTTTAACTGCCCTACAAAAGGTGCCGCTGATAGTGCATCGGCAAAATCATATCCACTTGCCATAATCTGACTGCTAGAATCCCAAAACGGTAATGGTTCTGTATCAGGTATCCCCTCTGCAATTCGTGTAATTTCTAAGTTAATCTCCCATGCAGTATGCGCTCGATCCTTTCCTGCTAAACGTTTTACACTATATTTATTTAACAATTGTCTTTCTGCTTTTAGTGATATCGCAGACTGCCCTCCAAGAATATATACTTTTTTTACTTTTAGCCTATCTAACTCATTCATTACTTCATCTGAAATTTTATCCTTTTGACTAAGCAAAATAGGCATGTTATATCTTACTGCCAACTTTCCTCCGAACATAGCATCTGGAAAATTATGACTATAAGCAATAATAGCCATATCCGCTTGCTCAAAAGTATTTTTACTTATTTCTAAAGCTGTTTTATATCGATCGGAACCGCTTATTCGCTTTACAGAACTATCAGTTTCTTCTATCTTCTCCTCTACTTTGTTGCCATTAGTTTGATTATTATCTTCTAAAACTTCCTCTGTCATTTCAATTTCTTCAGCACCTATATTTTCCTGTATATCTTCCACTCCAAAGGAAATGGAAGGTATACTTAAGGACATGCACAGAAGTAGCATTACTAAAACTTTTCTTTTTTTCATCTTTATTTCTCCTTTATTTTTTATTCTTATTCTCTTTTAATAGGATCAATAAGGTCATGGTACTTTCGTTTGTCTATACAGTTTATTCCAGTTTTCTTTCTGATAAACAAGTATTTTCCTTCAATATTCATACAAAAGAAATAGCGATTTTTATATTTACTCCTCTTGAACTACCCATTCGTTATCCCTATCCACTTGAAAACCCGCTTATTCAAAATATTATCCCTACTATTCAATCTCACAATAACAGAGTATATATTTGATCCTCATTGCATGCTTAATCTCCATCATATCGCTTTATTTCTAGACCACAAACAACTCCTCCGTCAGCTTCAATACCGCTGTACTTAATGAGATTTTCTGCTAGTCTTCCCATCTTCCTAATTATTTTCCAGAACATTTTATATAACTAAACTTGAATTATCTTACTTGAGTATTCTCTCAATCTGTTCAATTTCTTGTATCACGTTTCCAGAAACAGCATTTTTACCGCCTACAACTATCACTCTTTCAATATCATTTTCTTTTAAATACTGTTTCGTTTCCTCCGATAATTTTTGCGGATTAGTCAATAGCAATGCTCCATTTAAAGCCCCTACCAAAGGTGCTGCAGATAATGCATCAGGATAATCAAGTCCATTTGTTAGAATAATTGTATCAATACGTTTTTTTACATTGATTGGATATCTCTTTGCTATTTCTACTGCAGTACCATATCGATTTTTCCCATATATTCTATGTTCATATAACGATCCATCTTCTTCAATATGCGGTTCTCTATCAAATTCTGCCGTGTTTTTAATAACCCCTGGACCTCCAATCACAGGAAATGGTGCTGCATCTTCTCCCGGTCTTAAAAGTAATAAATACAACAGCATATCGCCACCTTGTTGTCCTATATAGGGTGCTGCGCATAATGCATCTGGAAAGTTATTCCCGCTAACAAAAACAATTCCGTCTCCCATAGCGTTTATTTCTTGATTAGGTCTCAAGTCATATCGCAATGATCCTATTTCGTGTGCTGTCTCATAACGATCTTTTCCAGCTATTCTTCTAACTTTCGTTAATTTGCTAAGTTCATTTTCTACCTTCCGGCTTACTGCCGCCTCTCCACCTAAAATATAAACAGTTCGAACATTCAATCTCTTTAATTCATTTATCACTGTAGAAGGTACATTATTTTTCTGTGTTAATAAAATAGGTGCTTTTATTTGAGTAGCTAGTGTTCCTCCTGCTAATGCATCTGGAAAGTTTTCCCCTGTCGCTATAATAGCAGTCATCGAGGATCGGAATGTATACTTACTTATTTCCACGGCAGTTTCATAGCGATTTACCCCGCTAATACGCTCTACTTGTATACTACCGTCATCACTTGCATGACTTAATGAAGGTACTGATAATACTAAACCCATTAATAATCCTGCTACAATAAAAATTCGTTTCATTTCACCATCTCCTTATTCCGCTATCTATCTAGCTTCTTTTAAAGGAATCAATCCCTTTTCTTCCACTTCTTCCATCGTTCTTTTAGAAGTTTCTTCTTCCATTTCCGCTTTCTCTCCTTTTGCAACCGTTGATTCTTCGTGGTAGTAGAACTGCATGATGTTGTTGTAAATAACATCCCTATTAATAAAAAAGCGAGAATTAGATTCGTTTTCATATGCGGTTTTTCTCCTTACTATATTTGACTACTTCAGTTCTACTCTTTATAATATAAGATAATATCTTCATAACTTTATTGGTTCCTCAGGGTTATAATACTTTTCCCTTTCACCAATATTATTATGGGGATATTTTTTTATCCCTACAAAGCTGCTCTTCTATATATTCCACTTTTCCGTTAAATAATCTTCTTTAAAAACACTTAATTCGCAAAGTATGTATGCTTTGTCTTCCATTGTCGAATTCTTATACCTACCCAAAATCCATAAATTCCTAAAGTGATAATCGTTAAAAACCACCATTTTATCCAGTTTCCAAACAACTGTAACGCCGTTCCATCAAACTCAAGTCTTTGTCCGTTTATCACCGTATGCTTCACTTCCCAGTTGTATATTAAACATACCGCCCACGGCAAAAGCAGCCCAAAGGAAAACGTTGTTATAATAGTTCCAATAATATACCATCCGACATATTGCAACAGCCCTCCGTCAAAATAGGATTCTTCAACATATAGCGTTCGTTTTTGTTGTCCTGTGTATTCCATAATGTTCCCCTTTATTTATATTCTTGTTTTTATAATAACGATACGGTCTTTTTAATAACTTCTCTTATTATATCAAGATACTCTAGAAGACTCAAAACCAACTCGCAGAGTATTCATAATTCTTTATAAGAATCTCATCACTTCATTATCGTATATCCAGTTTAACAGCTTTAGGATTTCTATTTCGTAAACCTCCGCTATTCTAAACTCCAACCGACTTGCTGCCCCTCAACATCAATAAACCCCTGTCTTTTTTGACCTTTAAGATTCTTCATTAAAATAATCCGTATCTATTTTCTGTATTTTATATTCAACTTCAGTTGCGACTCCGAGACCATAAGCGATCATGAGTTCAGCTAGTGCTTCTCCGTCTACTAAAACTACTTTAATGCCTGAATGATTTGATTTAGCATAGTCGATTGCCTTCTTTGTAAAGCTGGACGTAGTAATAAATACTCCTTTTTTAGCCCCTTGACCTAGCAATGCTCCTACAAACTTTTGTATTTCCGGCTGCCCTACAACGCCTTCCCATCTTTTTGCTTGAAGATATATATAATCTAATCCGAGTTCGTCTTCTTTGATCATTCCGTCTATACCATCATCTGAGCTATACGGAGTTCTAACTATAGAATTTTCATCCTTTCCTCCATATCCCATTTTAATAAGCAATTCTAGAACAAGCTTTTCAAAGAAAAGAGGAGACATGCTCTTTATCTCTGCTAAAAGCTCATCTGCCAATTGTTGATTTAGGAGTGCAAAAGCATCGCTTATCGTAACTTCCGGCGTTTTCTTATCTGTATCTTCTTGTAAAACAATTCTATCATCCTTAACTTTTTCTTCATCAACACCCAGAAACTTATTAAATGAATCGTATTTTGTCAGCTCCTCTAACGTAATACCATAACCATTTTTCAAAACATATTGTTTCCCAACTTCCGACAACTGATAGTTTCCTCTTTTAGGTCGTATAAAAAGACCCGCTTGATACAAATATGTAATGGCCCACCCTACTCTATTCGCAAAAACTGTTTGTTTCTTAGATGGAAGCAATTCACTGATCTCTTCGTCAGATAGAACAATTTTCGATTTTACCTCTTCTCTAATTTCTTTATTCGATTTTATTTCTCCCGTCGATAACACTTCTAATATCACTGGAAGAAACTCAAAAAAAGCAGGAACCGCCATATGAACTCCTCCTAAAATTTATAGCTTTACGATGGGGATCAGCAGCATTCGAGCTGCGAATAATTCCCTTTTTATCCTAAAACCTTTAATCTTTAAGATTTTTCTTAAAAGATTCTTGATTTTGTATTTTGTAATACGTACTGCGGTTCATCTCTAACAGCTTACACATAAGCTTAATCGGGTAGATGTCTTTATTCTCATAGATAAAAGAGGCTATCTCTTCTAATGAAAATTCTTGAATACATACACGGGCTTTGTTTAAAATTTCATTTTCTAATTCAAGTTGACGAAATTTCTTTAGTAACTCTTCATTTTCCTTTAATAAAATAGCTCCCTCCTCTTCCAGCTTTGAATCAGGAGCATAGAGCTTTTTCCATCTATAGATCGTCTGCTCTGCTAACCCATACTCTTTGGCGAGAGAGGAAACCGAATTTCCATCTAAATTCCGTTCAATAATTTGTATTTTAAACTCTTCTGTATATCTTTTTCCATTGCTGGACATAGTATCGTACATCCTTTCTACCTCTAGATTGTACTGTTTCTCCTTAAGCTGTGTCTACTATATAAGACTAACATCTCCATCTCGCTATCCTGTTATACTAATCCAGAATAATACTCTCTCTTTCCAAAGCGGCCCCTTTTAGTTGAAACTTCGAAAAGTTTTCTTCGTTAAGATCTACAAAATCTTCATCCTTAAGAAGAAATAATCGACTTTCCCCGCCGATCCCCTCACTCTCTAGCCAACTTCTCAAAACCATTGAAAACTCTTTCAGCGTAGTGGCTAGCGAAGATTCCTTAAGAAAAATATTTTGGCTTATAGAAAAATCTATTTCCCTTAACTCCTCGACAGACTTGGCATTTTTTCCACTAGGATTATAGGCTGATCCTAGTATAATAAAGTGGTTCTCCGAGCCAACCATTTCATCCATCTTCTCATTTATAAAAGGCCGATAATCATCTTAGCTGCTATGCTAGGATAATTATCACTAATAGAAACATCACCCTCATCAGAATACTTTCGTATTACTGTGACGATATCACCTTTGTCTCCATTTTCCGGCCTTGCTGATAAATCTTCCGGCTCTAAAACAGTCGCAGTATAATAAGCCACATAGGAGAAAGAAACATCATACTTATCCTCAAGATACAGAAGAAGTTCTTCAATTTCCATAATGGATTTTTTCTGTGACACACTCAGCTTCTCATAATCAACAGGTAAATTCTCCTGTTCTAAAATAGAAATCTGCCGTTCAGTTAATTCTACCCTGTCCTCTGCCTTCTTTTTCCCAAGATTAGCAGACGTACAACCCGTTAAAATCAGTATAAGAGTGATGAGTATAACCACTCTTGCACTATTTGATCCTAAAGAAAAACTTCTATTTCTTACATCTATGTTTATAGACTTTACATTAATCTTTATCATCGCTTCTCCTAATTAATAGAAATACTGTATTCTTCTACTAATAACTGGACCTGATTATCCATAAGACAACGTTTTGTATTTTACAGAAATAAAATTCTTTAAAACCACTTATTTATTCGAATATTTCTCTCGATCTATGCTATCTGATCCTTCAATACTATGATAACCCATACCTTTATCTTATATTCTTAATTTCACTCCATTACTTTCACCGTAAAACACAAAAAGTCCATCCACCCTCTATATTTACACCTTTATTATACCCTTGCCGTTTTCTTAGTAACAATATTATACAATTGTTTTATAGATGAATAACCTTACTTCTGATTCTACTGGTATAAAAGAAGATATATGTTTGTGTGCTCTTTGATACAGAAAAGGCTGAATAACAGATAGAGGTATGCCATTCAGCCTTTAAAACTTTGTTGATTTAAGTTAACTGCTTATAAACGAACTAGAAGAAGCTGATCCCAAGAATTCACTATATAGACAATTAATCATCCCCATTTATAAAATTTTGTAATTCTTCTGCCTTTACCCTCTTTCTTAAGTCAATAACTAGATTTTCAACATAATCCTTATGTTCTATCCATTCTAAACCATCAAATAAAGGCAATAATGATTCTAAAAATTCAATCTCATCATAAAATACTAGAATTATACTACCCCACCAAGATTTCTTTGAAGCTCTTAAAGGTATCATCTTAAAGCTCTCAAACTCTTTGTTATTATCCAAAAATAATTTCATATATTCTTTTTTACTTTCCTTTGAAAGCAATGAAATTACTGAAAACAGATATATCATCTTTTTCATGTCATTTGAAAATAGGTGGATATATTGTTTTACCCATTCACTTTGCCTTAAAGATAAGTTGTTTTCATCTCTTTCTTTTAATAATAGCTTCTCTATAAAATATGGAACATCAAATACTGGATTCTTACAATTAATAATACACTTCTCAATACTCTCATTTATAACGTCTATATATTCATCTAATTCGAATAAAAAAAGTAATCTTTCCGAATTGAGTTGAGTGTAGCTTGCATTCTCAGTAACCAAATATACAATATATTTATCTAATATAGTTCTATCAAAAAGATATATTTCTTTTAGAACTTCACCGTTATAATCAAAAGAATCACTATGAGATACCATGTGGAAATAAATATCCTTCAGCAAGTCCATCTCTTGATTAAATCTCATAATTATTTCTTTCGGTTCTTTATCCTTAAAATAAAAGAGGCTTTCAAAATATAGTGTAGGAATAAAGGCTGAATATGATTTTTTTATAAGAATAATTTCGCACCCTTTGATGAAAGCTTCTTCATCAACTTTGTCATACTTTTCTAAAAATCCCACATCTCTAATAGGAGACGTGGTGATATCTTTATCATTATCATCCATTAAAAAAGATAACAATCCTTCAAATTGCTCCCGGTCAATTAATTCTGATGGCACTTCATGATAATATGAATATAGCCATAAATTTTTTTGTTTGAAGTTTTTATTATTAATCATACTGAATACTTTTTCTTTAGTTGTAATCGTAAAAAGTTTGTTAACTAACATATCAGAACATACATCTAAGGGTGTGTTTTTATACAAATAATAATCGACTGCCTTTAAGAAAACCTCTGTTTCTATAATATTTAAACAGATTTCTAATCCTCTTCTTATCTTATATCTATTTATTTCAGGAATATCTTTGCATTGATCACAAATATCTATAATTTTTCTCATGTCTTTTATTTCTACATTACTGACATAATCTTTAACGCCCTGATATTGATTATCTAATCGTTCTTGATATGTCTTATATTCCCATGTTTTAGGACCTTCTATAACTCTGTATGTCTTAAATGGTTCATTATCAAAGTATTCGGTCCATCGATTAGTAATATCAATCCCCCTTCTGCTTAACTCTTCTATTAATTCACTCGCTAGAATACAATTCATCAATATATCCGGAGGAAAGCATTTTTTAAATAAAATATCTATGTATTTTAAATCGAACTCAATAATTGATAAATCTACTTTATTGGCACTTCTCCCATAGGAGCCGATGATATTTTTAATTCTATCTTTGTAAGAAGATTTTTCAGACAATTCTAACAAATATTCCCAAATTAATCTTCTATACTCTCTTGCTCCATGACTATTCTCTAAAACTATATTATAAAACACAAATGTTCTTTTCCGACCATTCTCTCCTGCTATAAACTCTAATCTCAATAACTGTTCAGCTACATCTAAAAATAGATTATTGACGTGATCTATTTTCCATTCCTGTGAATATTGCTTTATTTTTTCTAAATATTGGATCTGAGTCCTATACTCCGAATACACGCTATTTTTATCTATTCCAAAATATGAATTACTTGCATGATAAAATTCTAAATACAAATCTTGACGCTTTAGAAAATATTCAAAAAATAGATCTAATGCAGAAGGTAAGTCCTCCATGCTAGAAAAACCGCCAAGTATATCAATCATTCTATTATTTATATATTGGTTGCTTTTTCCCTTTTCAATTTCTTCCATAGAAGGCCTATCTACAATTGTTTTCTCCTCTCCTATCTTCTTTCTTAATATAATTAAGGTCTTAGTAGGATTAATACTATAAAACGCTCTTACAAACTCAAAAAAATATTCATCCCCTTCTATTTCTAATCTTTCCCACAATCCCCTCATCTCTTCATAAACAAAATCTATAAGCTCTTCATTTCTAAAGATATTAGTTAATGTATTGATTGAATTAATAGTTTCTTCTTTATAAGATTGAAAACATACATAAACTATATTTGATAAGCTCAGTACTTTTTCGTCAAAAAATGCTAATTTCAAAATATAATTTGATAAGCACTGATCAGAAAAACGAACAACTTTATTATCATATAAATCTACAATCTCACGTTGGTGAAGTTCATTAATACTCTCAATAAAGTTATCTTTAGTAATATTTACAGCTTTTAAAATCAGAGAGCTTTCATCAATAACTTCCAAGTGGATAGTATCTAGAACAGCTACTATTCCTGCAACTCTAAGCGAATCTTTATTTAATAGTATTTCATTATCCTTCAAGTAAATGGAAAAATAATCATCATACAATTGTGTTAGATCAAAAATCGATTTTAATCTATTTGAATTTCTCGCAATTTCCGCTGCAAGCAGAGCAATACGAGCATTTCCTTCTGCTATCGTTATAATTCTATCCTGATATTGAGAATTCATGATTTCTGATGTTGTTTCTAGCAGTACTTTTATTTCTTCATCAGTAAATCTTGTTACTTTAATAATTTCATAGGAATTAACTCTACGTATCTTATCAATAACGGCATCTTTCGCATAATCTCGAACTGTTATAATAACTTTTAATTTGAATTCTCGAGATTTTTTGGTAATGTATTGAATTAGAAATTCTAATTCTGTTAATTGATTAGCATCATCTATTATTAATATGTATTCACCAGAACTCTCCAATAACAGTTTTATATCCTCATATATTGGTAATGACTTATTACTTACACAAAATAATTTTGAATTATTATTTAGTAAGTATTCTTGTGCATAATAAAGAGCTAATCTAGTTTTTCCTACGCCTGCAGCACCACTTAAAACTATAATATCAGTAGTTTCAAATGCTTTAGTAATATTTACTATTTCCTTTTTTCTAAATAAAAATTCTGTATTAAGAGGTGCCGCTAATTTATTCAAGTTGTATTCAATTACAAAATCATTATATTCCATGATTTGTCCTGTAGTTATAACTATATCTAAGAAATCTCTAGCAAGAATACTATGGTGTAAATAAATGTCTCCTGCAATTCTATCAATCCCGATTATTATTAATTTAATTCCAGCAGTTTCACAGATCTCTTTTAAAGCCTTATCTTGAGAAGGCCTAATATTAGAAGAGGTATGACAATAAATAATCTCTGATATTTTTTCTCGTGGTATCTCTGTTACCTCTTCATCAAGACACTTATTAATGTCATCTTTCATTTTATTAAATAACGAAGTTTTCTGAGTGGTATACTCCACAAATATATAATTACCGTCTTCTAATATAAAGTAAGTATCTGGAGTACCTTTTGTAGTTTTTCTAGTTCCTGCTTCTCCTCCTAGAGAAACAATATTTTGATAGCCCATCCTTGATAAATAAGAATCACAAAGATTTTGAAATGATCCTGCATCTAATTGATTTATTTTCTGTTTAATAGTTTCTATATACCCCATAAATTACACCTACTATAAATACTCCTTCACTATTACTGTCCAACATACTACTCACTCATACTTAGTAAAAATTCCTAAAGGTTTGCTTAATATGATACTCCTTAAAATTATTTAACTTTTTATGCTGTACATTTAATTAGATGCTTGCCATTTTCCAGCTTTATAAGCTTTAATAATATATTCATCTAACATTCCCATTTCATTTGGGTAGTGTAAAATCTTTTATGTAACCTCACTTGAAATACTTTTGTCAACAATCTTCATGATTCCCTCTAAAGGGAATCGCTGCCTGAAAACATTTCTCTTCGTTCAGCCTGTACTTTTCCAAATCCTTTATGAATCCGATTTCCGAATCGTTCATTATATTCTAATGAAATCGTACAAACTAAGCGATCTAATGCATTTTCATTCGGAAATTGCTCTTTAATTTTTGTTCGTTTCGTAATGCATTTATTAAAGTTTTCGAATAAATTAATGGTATGAAAACTTCTTTGTATTTCTTTTGGAAAGGTCAAATACGTATACAAATTATCGTGTTTTTCTAATGTTTGTTTTGCTTTCGGATAGCAATGGCTCTATTTTTCGATGAATTTATTATAATTTTTTAGGGCTGCTTTTAAATCTATTAACTGATGAATAAGTCGCAGATCATCACCTACTTCCGCTTTATTTTTTGCCCGTCTATGCTTTATGACATTACGATTAATATGCATTCAACATGCTTGAGATGTCTCCCTTTCGGAAATTCTTCCAGTAAAGCATCCTTTAAGCCAGAAAGTGGCATCACGAAAAAACATAACAGAACGACTTTTTATCGAACGATTATGAAAGGCTTTTACATCTTTATCCACTATTTTTGTTATGTTGGAAAGGGTAGCAGGAGATTGATGATGTCCATATATTTTCTGAATTAAATCACCTAGTTCACGGGTTGGGTTCCCTTTTTCATAAAGCTGAATTACTGTGGTTTCTAAGTCCCCTGCTGTCTGTTGATGTGCAGGGATCAGACCTTGAATAAATTCCCCCATCTGGTCTTTTGGAACCTAGAGATAAAGGGTTCCAAAGGTGGTTTTTAATTTTCGTTCATAATAACCGTTTCGAGAATTTCCGTAAGTTGTAACCGATAGGATCATAACGCTCATAGTCTAAAAATACCGTTAATTCATTCTTTAATATTTGATTTATCGCTAGTTCTATTTGAAGGCGAAAAAATTCTTTAATATCGTCACCTTTGGTTATTGTTTTAATGAGTTCTGTGGTAAAATATTCCATAAAGAGGGTCTCCTTTTCTATTTTGTCGGTTAACAAAATTTTACAAGAAAAGGCCCTCTTTTTCTATATTAAATAAAAGAATGTTTACACATAATATTTTACACTATGTTATTATTCAATTTTCTATACTCTTATTCAATATAATTTTCTAAAATCTATACACCTTCATCCCAAAGATTCAATAAATAATTTCTTACCATTCTATTAATATCTCTCATATTTTTATATCTACTGGCAATAATTATTTCATGAATATTTTTTGCCGAACATCCTTGATAATATCATTTTTTTTATAAAATCAATTTTTTTAAGATTATCATTACAAATAGTTTCAATTTCTATTACTCGTACTATAGTTCTTTTAGCTCTTTCTGTAATAACTAATTGTTCTTCTAAAGAAGGTATGGGGACTTTCATCGTTTTTAGTTTCTTTGCATTAACACCAGGTAACGCTATTCCTTGAGATAAATCTGTTATCTGCTCCCAATATAAAGGAGATTGAAAATACTGGTATAAATAATCTTCATCCAATTTTTCTCTATTATTAATAGTAACTCTTATTAGGTAAGATGCAAAAACAGAATTAACTTCATCTCTTATTAAATAGCTTTTTCCGGTTGTTGCTCCCGTTCTAGCCACAACGATATCTCTTTTTTGAAGAAAATATTTTTCGAAATTCTTATCATCAATTTTACAATAAGGAACTTTATTCCAATTTACAGAGCCCTCTTGTATATCAGTAATCCTTAAAAATTTAGGGCCTATCTCTTCTAAACATGCACTTTCTGTGTATCCATACTGTGTTTCTATAAGCTTCCCTAATTCATATGTTTCCCAACTATCCATACTAACACCATTCTCCTCTCGCCATTTTTTCGTTAACTCTCCTGTAAAGGCTTTATGGAGGATGGCGGATCTTCTATTTTCAGAGGATTCTAATACAGATTCTACTTTTTCTTTTGCTTCCTCTAGTTTTGAGAAGAGGCTTTCAATTTGTTTCACTATCTCTAACTGTTTTTCTATAGGTGCAATTGGCACAACATACTTATTAACCATTTTAGGTTGAGCTCTCATTAATGAACCTCCAACCCCTGATACATTTGATAACATAAATTCTCTAAACATTCCTGATCTAAAATACCACATTAAATAATTTGGTATTAAAACTTTAGATCTAATGTGTATCCACTCTGAAGATGCGATTAATCTGTGTTCAGTATACTTGGTTACTATCCAGACTCTGTTAATTCTTGGATTAATTTTACATAATAATATATCATTTTTTTCTACTTCTTTTTTACTAGAACCTATTTCTTTTCCCCTTAATATCTCTGGAAAATCTTCATCATAACTCGGTACACTATATAACTCAAATTCTTCATCCGGGAATTTACTAGGCTCTATAGATTTCCCTGTAAAGCTATTAATATCTTCAAGCCTAACCCATTTCCACCCCTCCGGCAGTTCATAAGGCCACTCACTCTCCGGCACTAAAGCCTTTTCTAGTCGTTCTTCTTCTGTTAATTCTTTTTTCTTCGCCATTACTTTTCCTCCGTAAGTGCTTGGAGTTCTTTGACTACACTTCTTAGAAGATCCGCTGCTTCTTCCAGCTGGTCGGCGGCTTCTTGGGCACTTTCTATGGGGTCGGGGAGGTCTTCATAGTCGATGATGGAGTCGTCTCGAATAAGGCCTAGGTCTAGGGAATTGCCTTTTTTCTCGATGTCTTCTCTTGTGAAGAGGTTCCATCTCGGATCTGTTACGGCATCTCTGTCTTCTGCGTTATATGCCAGTTCGAAGTCTTTAAAGTGTTCTGTTTTAAGGGGTTTTGTTTTTCCGAAGGTTTGCATGTTGGTTCTTAGGTCATAGAACCAGACTTTGTCTGTATTTCCTTGGTCTGTTTCTCCTCTGGTGAAGAAGAGGACATTTGTTTTTACTCCTTGGGCATAGAAGATTCCTGTAGGGAGTCTTAGTACGGTATGAAGGTTGCATTTTTCCATCAAGTCGACTCTGATTTTTTCTCCATCTCCATCAGCGAAAAGGACATTATCCGGGAAGACTACAGCGGCTCTTGCTTTTCCGTTTGGTTTTAGACTTCTATAGATGTGCTGCAGGAAGTTTAGCTGTTTATTGCTTGTAGGGAAGGTGAAGTCTTCTCTTGTGGCACGCTCTCCTCCTTTTTTCGTTCCGAAAGGGGGGTTTGTGAGTACAAGGTCGAAGTTTTTCATATTTTTACCGATATTTGTAAGGGTATCTCCTAAGGTGATCTCTCCTTCGATGTCGTGAAGCATGGCATTCATAAGGGCTAGTCGATGGGTTTCGTGAACAAGTTCGCAGCCTGAGAAGGCTTTTGTTTTTTGAAAATGTGCCTCTTCTGCATCGAGATCAAACAAATCGTCTGTTTGTTCTTTTATATACTGGTCAGCTGCGATCATAAATCCGAAGGTTCCGCAGGCCGGGTCATTGCATAGTTCTCCTACTTGAGGCTTCATCAGCCTTGTCATTACGTCGATTAAGACTCGTGGTGTGAAGTATTGTCCTGCTCCTGATTTTTTCTCGTTGGCATTCTTTTCTAAAAGTCCTTCGTATAGATTTCCAAGTCCTTCTTCTTTCGCTGAGTACCAGTCTAGTTTATCGATAGAAAGGATAATCTTTTCTATATTTTTAGGCTCGTCGATATTAGACACAGCTCCGTGGTAGATTTGCTGAACTCTTCCGGTACATTCTTCTCCGAGATAGTCTAATAGTTCTTTATAGAATTTCTTTAGTTCGATTCCGCTTTTTGAGACAAGTTGATCCCAGCGGTATTCTGCTGGGATCTGTTCTTCTACTCCTGTTTCTTTTGCCATTTTCAGAAAGAGGATATAGGTAAGCTCCGTCACATACTGATGATAAGTTATTCCGTCATCTCTAAGTACATTGCAGAGATTCCATAGTTTTGAAACAATTTCTTGTGTTGTCATGCGATTCCTCCCTCGTCGTAGAGATACTCATTGAGTTCGTCGACGATTTCTTCTAGTTTTTGATTAAAAATACTGTTGAATTTCTTATATCCGCCGGCTTCCGTAAATCTCTTATCTTCGTCGAAGGTCTGAATGTTGAATATGGATTCGTTTAGGATATACTTTTCGATACGGTCAAGCCAGTTCTTTTCCTTTTTTGTAAAGTCGTGTTTTTCTTTCAGTTTTCGAACAGCTTTTTTTACACGTTCTTCGTGACTGATAAGATGAGATCCTAAGGCCGCCTGTCGAATCAAAGTTATCAGGTCGACTGTAAGTTCTTCGTTTGTCATTTTAGCTACAGCCGTATTTAGTTTCGTCGTTGTATAGCCTTCTTGATCTAAGAGGATTCTTAGTTTTTTCAGGTCTTCTCGTGTAAGGTCTTTCGGTTTTGTACAGATGATATTTATGGCTGCAATCTTATTTTCATTTTCTTTGATAAAGGCCGAAAATCTTTCTAAAAAGTCTTCTGGTTCTGTAATGCCATCGTCGTCATCATAGTCTTGACCTTTTTCTATAACCTTATCCTCTCCGCCATAAATGGGGATAAACCTCGTGTTTTTAGGCTCTGCTTTTTCTATCATCTTCACAAGGCTTTCATTTTCTATTAAGGTTTTTCCCGCCTCTTCTGGACTTAAAGCTTTTATACTTTGGACAAATTCTGCAGGTGTTTTCTTTGCGATCATTTCAAACTCCCTCACAGAAGGTTCATTCATGTTATTGATTTTTCTTTGTAGTTTCCCTAAGATTTCTTCTTTATAGTAGCAGATTCTTTCTTTATTTTCTTCTACAGGATCACTCAAAAGTTCCACAGAGTCTTTTAATTCGTCCATTAACTTGCTAATGGAGATATATGGATTTTGAACTCCCGGCTTCATAGTATTCACAGGAGACAGTGCTTTATAAATTCGAACCGGATCGTAAATATCGAAATGGGTCTTTCCTATTTTAGGGCAAAGTCTTGTGGCTCTTCCAAGCATTTGTTCAAAGAGTATTCTTGACTTGACTCTTCGTAAGAAGACGATCCTCGTGATCTCGGGCACGTCGATGCCTGTTGACAAGAGATCTACGGTAACTGCGATACTCGGATACTGCTCGTTTTTAAAATGCTTAATTGCGTCCCGTATTCTCTTTTTGTTGCCATCCCCTGCTTTCCCTGTTATTTTCTGGATGGCGTCTTGGTGAACTTCTTGATCCGCATAGATTTCTCTTAGTATTTTTACGATAAGATCTGCGTGCATATCATTGACCGCATAGATCAATGTTTTTCCTTCTTCTCGATTATCCGGGTCGATATCTTTTGCGATTTCTCGAAGAACTGCATAGTTGAAGGATTCTACTATGATATCCTTATTGAATTTATCGATTCCATAAAGCACATCATCTTCTAATTCTCCAGCGTTTTTAATTTCACCAGTGACAGGATCGACAACAGTTACTTTTGTTCCTGCCTTTAACTCAATTCCTTTTGTACTTAGTTTCGTGTTTAATTTATGAGGAGCATCGTGATCGACTAAGTATCCATCGGTCACCGCTTGCCGATATGTATAAGTGTAAACAGGGTTTCCGAAGATTTCTGTGGTATGAAGGGCCGGGGTTGCTGTCAGTCCTATTTTCGTTCCGTTAAAATAGTCAATGACTGCCCGGTATTTACTTTGATAGTCTCTTTGGTCTCTAAAAAGATCTTCTTCCTCGGACATTTCTCTGTCTAATGTATATCCTCGATGAGCTTCGTCGATAATGATCAAGTCAAAGTCGGATACGGCCGGTTTTCGGTCTTCTTCGTTATAGAGGATTCTTTTAACCATGGACTGTACTGTAGCGACTTGAACGCGCATTTCTTTTTCGAAGGTACGGTCTTCTAATTCGTTGATATTATAGATCTCATTTAAAGTTAAAAGGTCAGCCAACCTTACTTCTTTAAACACATCCTGTGCTTGTTCGCCTAGAGATGTACGATCTACTAAAAATAGTATTCTTCGAAAACGATTTGTTTCTAAGAAACGATACATCATGCCAAGGATGGTTCTTGTCTTTCCTGTTCCTGTAGCCATCGCAAGAAGTATCGAAGTTTGTCCATTCAACACAGCTTTTTCTACTTCTTTGATCGCTTGGAGCTGATAGTCTCTTAGATTTAACCCGTCTTCGTTTGTAAGGAGATCATAAGGCAGCTCTTTAAGGTTTTGATTTCCTTCTTCGATATCTCTTTCTAACAACTCTTCAATCCCTGTTGGGCTAAACCAGTTGTGCAGGGCTTCCGGTGTATTCGTATTTTTTCTTAAATCTGTAAACCAAACTCCAGATTTTGTTTCGAACTGTTTATTATAAGGTCGTCCATTAGTGGAGAACACAAAGGGAACTTTATATTTTCCCCAGCCTCCTTGCAGATACTCCGTATCCGCATCTCGTACTCCTGCGGCATATTCTTTGCACTGATAATCTATAGTAGAGTAAATATCCTTGTTATATGCCTTTGCCTCTATCAAACCGACCATTCGTTTGCCGATAAACAACGCATAGTCTACATAGTTATCGTTCCCATTCGCACCTTGAATCGGCCATTCAGCGATGGCTAAGTTGCGTCCTTTTTCCGGACGAGTTCCGTAAGAATGGCGCAGGTTTTCCGTATCTGCTTCCCACCCTACTTCCCGAAGCTGTTCGTCGATAATAAATCTTGTTTCGCTTTCATTTATGGTTCTAAGTTTTGCAGCTTTCTTAGCCTGGCGAACCCTTTCTTTTCGGTCGATAGGAGAAGATTTTTCCGCTACCTTCTCTGCCTTTTCAACAAGCCGTTCTTCTCTCTTCGCTTCTTTTTCTTTATCTACCTTTAAAGTTTTACCTTCATCTACTGGCAATATGTATTCTTTCTTCCTATACTCCCAATCCCCGTAAGTCTGCATAAACCATTCCGCCAGGTCGTGGCTTAGTTTAAGAAGAATCTTATTTGCCTCTACATTTTCAAAGTTTTGATGAACAGCCTTGTTTCGATATCTTCGAATATAGTGCAAGATATCGTTAATATCTTTAGAAAGTAATCCTTCTTTTTCCAATGTAGATATTTTTTGTACTGCTGTTGCATCTTCATAGATCTGAATATCATCGTACTTTATCATCAAATCTACGATAGTTTCCCCCATCATCCCAATCTTTATTAAGGACGAATTAGAATCGTTATATAAATATTTCTCAGCAAGTTTACCAAAATTTTCCAATGCTGGAAATTTGTCTTTTAAAAAATCAAAATTCGAATTCATGAAGTCCTCCTTCCGAATAAAATATAGTTATGTTAATTATATCATAAGGAAGGGTTATCGGCTTATTTATAGGATTTTTAGGATCTATTGATAGCATCTCTTTTATATCATTTGTTCTCATTTTTTTAACTTTATGACTTCTATATATTGTGAAATTAAAAAAGCGATAAAAGCAATACTCCCTTTTATCGCTTTCACTTTCTATTCCCCTTGTATATAACTCTCAGGATCCAATAATTTCTCATGCTGTTCTTTATCGAGTTCTAGGTTTACATTTGAAACTATTGGTACATTTTCCAATCTTGCTAGAGGATAGTTGGAATAGATATACATGTCTGCATTGACACCTCTTGTGGTGACGGCTTTGTAGTGATACTGAATTTCTGCATCTTCTGGAATTTCGCTATAGGCGCCGGGGGGATTTTCTTTTTCGACGCTTTCGGATACTAGCTCTACAATTCTATCGAGATCTTCTTTATCTGTTGTTTCTAGTATAAGCTGTTCCTTATTATCGTATACATAGATCACATCTTTCGGCGGGGGTTTTGGTTCTTCTTTTTTTCTGCCGCATCCTGCAGCTATTAAGAGTACAAACAAGACCATTGTGATTTTCCAAATATTTTTCTTCATGCTTTAATCCTTTCTATTCTCTTCTTTTCGTTTTGTCCTTGAACCGTGTTTTATGATCCAGGCACATTCTTTCGAGGGCTCCTGACTCCAATCTTCTATAATTTCGTTAAATTTTTCTTTCTCTTCCCGATAGAGATCGTTGAGGTTATTCGCAACACTTTTCTGTACGGACTTATCCGGATCGTCTTTTAGATTTTCTAATATCTTCCTATATTCCGGGAAGTATTCTAAGGCGGTATAAAGCTTTTTTGCCCATGGAAGCCGGATCCGCATGGCCTCGCTGGAAAGACGGCGGACGTTTTGATTTGGATCCTCGCTCCACTGTGTAAGAATGGCTATGGTTTCTTCCGGATACTCTTTTACAAAGGGGCGGATAGCGAATTCTCCGGTGTGGCGTTTTGTAAGCTCTTTGATGAAGTTCATAGAGACTGTAAAATCATTTAATCCATACATTTCAACAAATTTTCCTATGGGCCAGAGCCAGTATCCTTCTGTAAACATCCCTATATTCGAAGGGAGCTCCGGTCCTAGTATTTTCGTAAAGATTTCAATACTTTGAGGATAGTCCAGATCTAGAACTTCCTTTAAGCTTTCCGCTATCAAAAGCTGCCGCTGTCCAAACTCCAATTTATCAATGTCCTTAGAGACTAATTCGATAAAGAGATCTCTGTTGAACTCAGGATACACCTGCTGGATTTTATCGCTAAGATTTTCTATATATTCTAAGTCGTAGTATTCTTTTAGTTTTTTTGCCATGGCCGCCTCCTTAAGGACTGCTCTTTTCCACTCGGGTTTTCGCAAGTAGATCGCCAATATGGCGCTGATCTTTCCGCCATAGTCTCATACCTAAGAGTAGAATTGCCGAAAGTGTTCCAAGATTCATAACGATGAGGGAAGCTGTATTAAAATCATGATACATCCCATGAATAACCCCCATATGCCCCAGCTGCCAAGGAAGAAATTTTATAACATTTCGAAGAAGGGATGCTCCTGCCTTGTTCTTTGTTCGAAAAATCAAAGAAAGTCCTGCTTTCCGCTTTCCGATACTTCCGCCTTTATAGTCTAAAAAAGAAAAGATAAGGCAAATTGGGATTACGGAAGTAAATGCTGCAATCATCTGGGTCTGCAGCTCCGTATATTCCGGCATCTTTCCGATAATGATAAATATATAAATCAGGTTTAAGAGGAGAAGAGCGCCCAAGTATATCAAGATCACAAGATAGTCTATAATCAGCTCTTTTATCGTTGCTTTAAAGGGGATTTTCTTCATAATGGGTCTCCTTTTTTGTGGGAGTATGGATCAGTGTTTATACGATCTATTATCTATATTCCTAAAGAAATCCTGTTTTGTAGTGTTGGACCTTTTATAAGATTAATGAATAGATACCCTTTTTCCTGTGTCTTTCCATAATAAAAGAGCCCGTGCAGACTCTTTTGTTTCTTTCTATCTATTCTAAAACCTCTCTTCTGGATCTATCGCAGTATCGTTTGCAACGAAAAGCCTTTCGTTGCAAATACGCTGCAACGTAAAACTTCATTTATATTTTATTTTATTTTATTCCTATGACCTTAAAAACATCTATTTCAAGCCCTTCTTTCGCTGCACTTTTCGTTGCAACGCAAAAGCTTTCGTTTCATTTGCGTTGCAGCGAAAAAACTCCCCTGGGTTTTTCAACATTTTCCAGAGGAGTTTTTTAATTTATGGTCGAAGTCCGCTTCCGCCTTGAAGGCTGATCGTTTCTCCTGTGATATAGTGTCCGTCGCTTGCTAAGAAGACAATTGTTTTTCCGATATCTTCTTTTGGATCGGCGAATCGTTTCATAGGAACGGCTTGGATCGTTTTTTCATAGAGTTCCGGATATTCTTCTTTCCACGCTTCAAGGCTTTCAGTCATGGCTAGAGGACAGATTACATTTACGTTAATTCCGAACTCTCCCCATTCTGTAGCAGCCACTCGGGAAAGTCCTCGGATCCCTTCTTTCGCAGCGACATAGGAAGACTGTCCGTCTTTTCCTGAAATTCCCGCACCAGATGCAAATTTGATCACTGTTCCTTTGCTTTCTTTTAAATATGGAAAGGCTTCTTTCATAAGGAAGAAGGTACTATAAAGACCAGAGTTTATCGCAAGATCAAAATCTTCCTTGCTGTGTTCGATAAGCTTAAGTCCTGATTTCGAAGCTTGGGCATTGTTTACAATAAGGTTGATTTTCCCGAACTTCGAGATGGTTTCTTCCACAATTTTTTTCGCTGTTTCTTCTTTTGCTCCATCGCCTGCTACATAGAAAAGTTCCTGATCGTATTTCTCTTTAATCTTTTCTTGAGCCTTCTTAAGCGTCTCCTCTGTTCTTCCAGTGATCACTACTTGGGCCCCTTCTTCTACTAAAGCCTGAACAATACCGAAACCGATTCCTTTTCCTCCGCCAGTTACGATAGCCGTTTTATCCTTTAATCTCATAATCTCCTCCTTAAAATATCTTTTATATAATATACCCCCTTAAAAAGAGAAAGAATGCTACTCCTTCCCCTTTTTAAATCTTATTTATTTTTTAGTTTTATCATTCGAAGAAGCTCCCAGCCCAGCTCCTAAAGCTACACCAATCCCTATTCCTATAGGTAGATTGTCCATCAGAAGCCCAATAACCACTCCGATACAAATTCCTATCGCCATTCCTGATCCATTAAAATCAAACTTTTTATCTTTATTCATAAGCTCACCTCCTCGGTTGTAAATCAACATACCTATCCACCGTAAGGTTGCCGACTGTTCCTAAGAAAATTTTAAGCAAAGCGAAAGAATTAACCTCCCTTACTGCCTTTTCCCTAACCCCTACAGTCTCTCTCTTTCTTTATTTATTACCCTTTTATACAGATATAAAAAAGAGCCCTAAGGACTCTTTTTTTAAGCATTCACGTTGTTATTGCTTTTCATTTCGTTTTTAAAAACTCATATCCACTCATTACCTTTTTTTACAAAATCCACTATACTTGTATCTTCTTATAGATTGTAATAGCAGTCTCCCTCGCTAGAAAAGCAATAACTACGATTAATACAATTAGTGTATAGATAGTCTATTACCATCTATTCTTCAAACAAAAGCGACTCCTATATCAATACCTCTTATGCTGCAAAGCAGCCCTAAGAAAATTTTTGAGCAAAGTTTTTTATCCTACTGCCTACTTCCTAGCTCCTACTCTCTCTTTTCCCTAGGTCGCAAAGCGATCCTGCCTGGGCTGCCTCAGCAATCCTGCCTGGGTGCCATAGGCGGCCCGCCTGGCCGACGCAGGTGTGCCGCCTATCCCTTCTATACAAGAAGAGGATTTTTCTTCTCTACTCCCTTTAAAAGCTTCACTGCTACGATAAAGGTGATTCCTTCTGTTAAAGGCATTGTCCACCAGATTGTCTCGAAGCCGAATAGAGGCGGCAATAATAACAGAAAGATGGAGCAAAGGATAAAACCTCTTAAAAGGGATATGACCATGGATTTCGAGGTTTCAAGCATTGCCTGAAGGAAATAGCTAGCGACTACATTGATTCCCATGAGCAAAAAGGATATGCCGTATATTCGTAGAATAATAGGTCCTGCCTGGAGTACTTCGGTTGTTGCATCCATATAGGCAGAAAGGACTGCCGTTGGAAATGCAACGATCACTACAGTAAAGAGTAAACCCATCGCTGCAGAAGTAAACATAGCAAGGTGAAGCGTTTCCTTTACACGGTCTTTCTCTCCTGCTCCCGCATTTATGGAAACGATGGGCTGAATAGCCTGTCCAACTCCATAAAACAAGGACTGAAAAATCATAGCCACACTGGCTACGGTTCCGAACACTGCCAGTTCCACAGCCCCGGCATAACGCATGATTTGTTTATTGAAAAGGATCACTGCCACTCCGAAGGAAATATCGATAATAAAAGGAGCAAATCCTACGGATAGAATCCTTGGCAGATAGCTTCTGATGTTCGTTATTTTCACAAGTCTTAGCTGGCATCGTTCTTGGAAAAAATAGCTTAAAAGAATGGAGAAGCCTAAGAACTGCCCCATTGCTGTAGCAAGTCCTGCCCCTTCGATTCCCATATCCAACCCGAAGACAAAGAAAAGATCTCCGAGGATATTGAAGATTCCGCCGCTCATATTCGCAATCATAGTAAGCTTAGGAGCTCCGTCGTTTCGGATAAAGGCGATTAACACCTGTCCGATTAGAAAGAGAGGCAAGGAAGGTATCAGCCATTTTGTATAAGCCATAGCATAAGGAAGAACCTCTTCGTCCGCTCCGCAAAACATTAGAAATTCTTCTCGAAATATTACAAAAAGAATCGTAATAACGAGCGCTACCCCTACAGCCAAAGCGAGAGACAGCGCAAAATATCCATCTCCTCGTTCTTTCCTTCCTGCACCCCGGTCGTTTCCCATCATAATCGCCCCGCCGATGCCGAACAAGAGTCCGATACTAAATATCAACGTCCAAAGAGGCATGATTACGGACAAGGCGGCGGATCCCATAGGCCCTTCGTATTGTCCAGAAACGATCGTATCCACTGTAGCGTAAATAGATGAAATAATAGAACTGCCGAATGCAGTAAACAAATATTTCGCATAAAGTGTGTTTAGATTGTCTTTTAGTAAATTCATAATCATACCTCTTTTTGTCTTTTAAATCACAATATTTTTCATAGCAAGATCATTCTATCACGATAATCAAACTCCCACAACACCCTGAAGAGAGAATAAACAGCAACACCATATCTGCTGCCTAATAGTCCTCTGAGGATAGATTCTCTGTATTTCCCATGAAGTATTCTTCCTATATCAATCCATCAAAAAAAGAGCCCTTTCGAGCTCTTTTTCTATTACTTATTTTTATCTTTTTTCTTCATGGTGACTCCCAAGGCTGCACCTATAGCTCCTCCAATGCCAACACCTATTCCTGTACCCATAGCCATATTATTCATTGCTACTCCTATTCCTGCCCCAATCGCTATTCCTAATGGAAATCCTATCGCAAACCCTATAGGGTTGAAATCTGTTTTATTATCTTTTTTCATAATATCTTCTTTTCTCTTAGTTCTTTTGTATAATTATACCCAAATATTGTTCTTCTACTTTTATATATGTACGGGGAAGATTTACAACTCTGGTATATAATACTGTTCTCTGTTCATTGAAAAAGCAGAGCCTTTTTAATGCGGCTCTGCTTTTTCATTCCTTATATTCCTCTACAGTACTATATATTTATAGATGAAAAAGAGACAGTCTTTCATCTCATACACTCTTCTTATACCTCATTTAAGACTTCTAGTTTTTCTAGCAGAGCTTGATTTAGTTTTGCATATCTCGGGTCGGAGCGTTCTCTTACTCTCGGGATATTAACAGGGATATCTGCTTCAATTTTCCCATGATCTTTGCTCATCATAATAATACGGTCTGCTAAATAGATCGCTTCGTCTACACTATGAGTAACAAAAATAATCGTCTTTTTATGATTTTCCCAGATCCTTAAAAGTTCTTTCTGAAGCTGAATCCTTGTATGGGCGTCCAACGCACCAAATGGCTCATCCATCAATACAACTTCCGGATCATTCGCTAAAGATCTAGCAATAGCAACTCTTTGCTGCATACCTCCAGATAACTGATGAGGATAGGACTTCCGAAATTTTGTTAGTCCAATGATATCTAAATATTCATCAATAACTAATTTCTGCTTTTCTTTAGGAACTCCCTGGAATTTTAAACCTAAAGCGATATTATCCTCCACATTCTGCCAAGGCATAAGGGAATAGTTTTGAAAGACCATGCCAATATCTTTGGTTGGTGCACAAAGAGGATGATCTTTAAAGAAGATCGTTCCTTTTGTAGGTGTATCGAGTCCAGCTAGCATTCTTAACAATGTAGACTTTCCGCAGCCGGACGGTCCTACTAAACAAACAAATTCATTTTCTTCTATTGTTATATTAGCCTCTTCAATTACCCTAAGTTCATTACCATCGACCTCAAAGGATTTTTTAACACCAGCAATCCTATAGATATTTTTATCCATTGAATACCTCACTTTACATTTCTCTGCCATGAAAAATATTTGTCTGCTATTACTCGGAATATCGCATCAAATCCCGCTCCTATAAAACCTATACATATAATTCCAACTATAACCAAATCCATTCTGGACAACTCATAGGCATGAGTGATTAAATATCCTAGTCCTGCCATACTTCCTGGAAGCATTTCGGCTGCCACAAGGCATGCCCATGCCGCTGTTAGTCCTGAGCGAAGTCCATTGAAGATATTCGGTCCTGCTGCTGGCATCAATACATGGAAAAAAATATCCTTTTGATCTGCCCCAAGCACCTTTGCACTTTCAATATAGGCCGTTCTGACGTTCGCAACACCGAACATTGTATTTCCCCATATCGGAAAAAAGGCTCCTAATACAATTAAAAAAATCATAGAAAGCTTAAAATTATCTACAATAGCAAAATTAGCACCATATTCCATGCCCAGTACAGTAGCTAAACTGCTTATCCCAAACCATCCTAACACTAATGGACGCCATGCAATAGCAGGAACAGGTTTAAAAAGCGATAGAAAATTTTCAAAAAGATACCGGATAGAGTCAAAATATCCCATTAAAAGACCTAATGGAATTCCAATAAGGATCGCTAAAATATAGCCTATAAACACACGGATCAAACTATATAATATATTTTTAGGAATACTTCCTATTCCGATTACATCAGCGAAAGGCTGTAAAAAATGCTTGCCGATGGTTGTAACAGAAGGAAGTACAGCTTCATTTCCAATTCTCCTAGAGATCAACTCCCAAAATATCAAGAATAAAATTGGTAGGATGATAGAACTAAGCTTTCGTAAATAGTTACTTTTCTTCGTTTTCATCTTAAAAAGGGCTTTCTTTAACGAAAGCCCTCAACCTCCTTTATTCTATTATTCAGCAGGATTAATTTTTTCTACATAGGTAAAATCAAATACTTCTTTTAATACGTCATCAAAGTTTCGATCTTTTAAACGCCCTGTAAATTTATCCATTTCAGACATAGCTTCATAATATGTTTTCATACCATTTATAAACTGATCATTTACTTTAGTAGAATAAGTTGTATCGTTCTCCATTAAAACTTCTTTTTCTAATCCAAAGAATTCTGTTAGAGCTTCTGCTGTATCTTCTCTGTTATTTTGTGCATAATCATGAATATCGGTAGTTGCCTGTACTAAAGCTTCTACTACCTCAGGATATTTTTCTTTCACATCATTTCGAATATTCATAGTACAACATGGGAAATCCACCCATTTACCTTCTGGTAGCTGATCTAATGTAGCTATTATTTTACCAATTCCTTGTGCTTCAGCATTTTGAGGATTAGGTACAGGACCAGCCCATAATTCTACTTGCCCTGAGCTCATAGAAGGTATTAAATTGCTAAGACCTTTTAAGTCTGACATAACTACATCCGCTTCATGGTCGGCAGTATCTTCTGTAACCTTTACTCCTTGATCTCTTAACGCATATTCTAATACAATTCTTGGACTGCTGATAGGCGAATGATAACCGGCAGTAATTGGCTTTTCTGTTTCTTTGGCATGATCGCATAATTCTTCAAATGTATTATAAGGAGCATCTTTTTCAGCAACAATCGCAACTCCTCCACTTTGTACTGGACAAAGGATACTGCAGTCAAGCCCAGAGTCATAAGCAGTCATATACGCAGTGCTTGATCCATATGCCATATCCATATGCCCCTGAGTCATCATTGTTACAGATTCTGAAGCTCCTTTTACTAATGTGAAATTAATACGTGCGATCGTTTTTCCATCTTTGATTAATTCGAGCTGCTGATCATTTACCGGTTTCAAGTGAATATTATTCTTTTCAAAAAGTTCTGGTTTTAAAAATGCAAGATGCATATTACCAGTATGTAATTCATTGTTCCATCCTACTGTTAGCTCTGGAATTTCTGCATTTTCTTCTGTAGCAGTCTCTTCTGCAGTAGGCTTCGCTTCTTCCGCTGTGCCCCCACATGCCGTAACTGTAAACATCATCAGCATAAGCAAGAGTATAAGATTCCATTTTTTCTTTTTCATCTTTCTTTCCTCCTAAAATAATATGTTTTATTATTTCCACTGTATTTAATATTTATACATTGAACGTTCGTTTATAGCAAGATGTTTATTATTGCTTTTCCTATAGTTCTGATGTGATATAACACCGATATTAACCCTAGAAACAGAAATTTATCAACATAGTATATTCTAATAAAACAAAACTTCCTTATGAAGGAATATCCCTTATCCTAAATTATATGCAAAATTTTTACATTGATTTATTTATTGTATATTTCGCGTTGTTCTAAATATATACTCAGAGCAAGAGTCAAATAAGTAATAAAAATTTGAATTTGGAAGGAGTTTTATTAAATGGAAGAAAAAATTATACAGTACGTCCAGATATCTGACAAAATAGTCCGGAATCCACATCCATGACGGCTCAAGGAAAATTTACTTCCTGAATGATTATGAGAAAAAATAGGCATACCGTTCTCTCACCCTATAAACTTTATCCCAGTTCATATAACTGAATACATGACCCTTACCAGTGAGTACGACAAATATCAAGCTCCTAATACAGAACTAATCGGACTTTCTATCGTCTCTCTATATCCTTGTTAGCTTGGCTTCAAAGTTACATTAATTTTTTCATATACTTAAAAACCATAATTATATTTCTATCCTTATATAGAATGTAACTCTATATATTTCAAGCTTCTTTTTCCTTGAAGTACTATCTATATTATGTTTATTTACTTTCTTGCCAGTTTGATAATATTATTATACTTACCAAAATCTTAATAAGAGGTTTTCACTTTCTTGATTTATTGATATATTTCACTAGCCTCAAATTTTATGATATAAAAAAGACGGCTTCCGCCGTCTTTTTAAACTTATTAAATTCTTCTTATTGCAAAGCTACAAGAAGCGCCTGCATAAAGGCTGGAAGATCTTCCGGTTTTCTGGAAGTGATAAATCCTTTATCTACAACAACTTCTTCGTCTACCCAGTTTGCTCCTGCATTTATCATATCGTCTTTAATTGTCGGAGTGGATGTCATCTTTACTCCGTCTATCACATTCGCTGAAGCCCCTACCCAACCTGCATGGCAGATCATAGCGATAGGTTTTCCTGCATCTTTAAATTCTTTTGTTAAACGAAGGGCATCTTCGCTGGTTCTGATTTTATCCGGTGCATAACCTCCCGGTATAATCAGTGCATCGTAGTCCTCTGTTTTCGCATCGGAGAATGCAAGATTTGCTTCGTTTTCAAATCCATTTTTGCTTTTGTACTTTCCTTTTTCAGGGCCGGCAACATCTACCTCGTAGCCTGCTTCCTGCACTCTATAAAATGGATATATAAACTCTCTATCGTCAAATACATCTGCTGTAAAAATTAATATCTTTTTCATGAAATCTCCTTTCGGTTCTCTCTTGATCTGATTTTGCCTTCAGTATTTATTTTACCCAAGAAAAATAATTTTAAAAATTAAATCCTTATATTCTACTATTCTTACATATAAAAAAGCAGGGAAACCTGCCTTTTTAAAGTTTTATTTCATCAATTTTTGCTGCCAATATAAAATCATTTAAATGAAGACCTTTGATCTTTGCTGTATAAAGCTGAATCTTTACCCTTCCCCAGGATAGATGGATGTTTGGATGATGACCTTCTTCTTCTGCGATGGCGCCAACCTTGTTTGTAAAATCAAGAGCCTCGGCGAAATCTTTGAATTTGAAGGCTTTTTCGATTTTCTTGTCGTCGATATTTTCCCATCCTTCTACTTCTTTTAAATGTTCTTCAATCTCTCCATGCTTTAAAGGATCTGCTCCTTCGCTGCAGGGTACACATTTTTCTTCTGAAAGTTTTGTCATCTTAATCCCTCCTTTAAAATCATTCATACCCTTTTCCAAAGAACTTATCGATAAAAGATCTTCTTTATTATCTTTGTTTTATAAGTTTAAGTAAATTTCTTAACAGTTTTAATTTATCTATCCAAATATCTTTCTTATTATTTCCCTTAAACTATCATTGGAGTATAATGAAAACAGATATATCGTTAACAAACAATGCCTGTTTCGAACAGAAAGGAGCAACAAATGAAAGCAATAATGTCGGTTATCGGGCAGAACCACCCTGGGATCGTCGCCTGTGTATCAAAAGAACTGGCGGAGTTTAATATCAATATCGTTGATATTTCTCAAACCCTTATGGACAAGTATTTCACTATGATACTACTAGTGGAAGCGGAGGATATGAAAATTTCCGAGATCCAAAAGAAAATGACGGAAGTGGGAAAAGAACAGCATATCGAAATCCGCATCCAAGCTGCTGAAACCTTCGATGCAATGCATCTGATATAGGAGGAACTTATGATAGGCCGAGAAAAAATACTTGAAACCATACGCATGTTTGAAGAAGAAAATCTGGATATCCGAACGATTACTATGGGGATCTCTCTACTGGATTGTATCGACAGCGACGGAGAAAAATGCCGAGAGAAAATCTACAACAAAATTGTTGACAATGCGGGAGGACTTGTACAAGCTGCTGCACAAATCGAAGAAGAATACGGCATCCCTATTACCAATAAAAGAGTTTCTGTCACACCCATATCCCTCATCGCAGGAGCCTCTGGAGAAAAAGATCTGGTTCCCTTTGCGAAAACACTAGACAAAGCTGCAAAAGAAATCGGCATCGACTTTATCGGCGGTTTTTCTGCACTTGTTGAAAAGGGATTTACACAAAGCGACCTTAACCTGATCCGTTCCATCCCAAAAGCTTTGGCTCAAACAGAACGAGTCTGCTCCAGTGTGAATGTAGGCTCTACAAAGGCCGGCATCAACATGAACGCTGTAAAAGTTATGGGAGAAATCATCCGAGAAACTGCCGAAGAAACAGCGGATGCCCATGGATTCGGCTGTGGGAAACTGGTTGTTTTTGCCAACAGTGTCGGAGACAATCCTTTTATGGCTGGAGCTTATCATGGTATCGGCGAGCATGATGTGGTTATTCATGTGGGGATCTCAGGACCTGGCGTTGTAAAAAGAGCCATCGAAAAAGTAAAGGGCGAACCTTTGGATATTGTAGCGGACACGATTAAGAAAGCTGCTTTTATGATCACACGCATGGGCCAGCTTGTAGGAAACCTTGCATCGAAAAAACTTGATGTACCCTTCGGCATCGTGGATCTAAGCCTTGCCCCTACACCTGCCATCGGAGATTCTGTAGGAGAAATCCTAGAAGAATTTGGACTCGGTGTTGTGGGAACCCATGGTACTACAGCAGCCCTTGCCGTCTTAAACGACGCAGTGAAAAAAGGAGGCGCCATGGCCTGCAGCCATATCGGCGGACTATCCGGCTCCTTTATTCCTGTATCTGAAGACCATCGTATGATTGATGCGGCTGAAAAAGGACAGATTACCTTAGACAAACTAGAAGCCATGACTGCGATCTGCTCTGTAGGACTGGATATGATCGCCATCCCTGGAGATACTCCCGCTGCTACGATTTCTGCCATCATCGCAGACGAAGCCGCTATCGGTGTACAAAATCATAAAACAACTGCCGTAAGAATTATACCGGCTATCGGGCTGAAACAAGGAGAAAGCGTAGAATTCGGAGGACTTTTAGGCTCTGCACCTGTTATGCCTGTTCACAAAGAAAGCTCCGAAGACTTCATCAAAAGAGGCGGAAGAATCCCCGCTCCCATCCATAGTTTTAAGAATTAAAAAAAGAAATCCTGCTTGCGGGATTTCTTTTTTATAGCCTTTGGATGACAAAGGAAAATATGGGTTTAGCGGAGTTTTTCAACCTCAACTCCCCTCTCCCCTCTTTCACACTTCCACACTTCTTTCAGTCGGTGTGGATTTCTTGAAATAATTTTCGGAAATGGAACTTTTAAAACTATTCTTCCCCTTCCCCCGCCATCGCACAAAGGATCATTCCGACAATAATCAGCACAAGGCCTATAATCCCTATCGCCCGAGGAGCCGGATCTTTTAAAACCAATACTCCGATTAAGAAAGTGAAGATAACTTCGCCGCATTGTGTCGCTTCGATAACGCCCAGCTGAACAGGATTTTTCTTTACAAGATCCGTTGCTTGGAAGAACAAAACGGTGGCTATCACTCCTGAGAAAAGAGCTACGAAGAAGGACTGTGTCAGCTGTCCTAGGGAAGGAAGTCCTGCTTGACTCCAAGCAACGAGGGATACGATCAGCCAAAAGGGCATACTCATTACCGTCATTCCAAAAACTCTTTGTATTGTCGTCAGTTCTTCTCCGACTTTTTCCATCATCTTTCTATTTCCTAAAGGATAAGAAAAGGCAGCTATCAGTATGGATAAAAGAGCCATTATGGAACCTGCTATCCTGACTGTCGTTGCGTTTTCTATCTGAAGAAGAAAAACACCAACGATAATCAGAACCGAAAAGAAAAGAGGCTTTTTCGGCAAGGGCATTCCAAAAAGTGGGGTCAAGAGCATCCCGCAGACAATCGTCAGCTGCCATAATGCAGCTACGAGCCAAGATTCCCCGAATACAGAGGCCAAAGTTACAAAGAAATAAAAGAATCCGAATCCTATTGTGCTATATAGAAGCCAAAACACCGGATCTTTTTTTATGGAAGCATACACAGCTCCCGTCTGCTTTTTCGGTGCCAGCATAAGCACCAGCATCGGCAGCATAAAGATATATCTCAAAGAAGCACTCCATAAAAAATGACCTCCCGACAGATTCATGCTTCTATTTAAGATAAAGGTAAAGGCAAAGAAAAAAGAGGCAACAACCCCTAATAATAATGGTTTTTTCATGAATTCTACTCCTCATTCTAAAATTGATAAAAAATCCTCAACCATAGTATCATATTCTAAAGAAAAAAGAGAAACAGAATATCTGTTTCTCTTTTAATCCTTTACTTTGTTCTAATGTCCAGCTCTCCCATTTCTACAAGAGCATTCAGAAAATTGTCGAATTCTGCCTGATTTTCTTTGAGCTCCATTTTCTCTCCATTCAATAACAAACTTCCCATCTCTGTTTCTGAACGAATTCCAATTTCATCTTTCCTTTGATTTAAATCAACACGGATACTTCCCCTTTCCACGGTCAGATTATTCATTCCCAGCATATTACTGTTGCTGATAATCGCTTCTCCCATTTTTACAGTAATATCAGAGTTTTTTATCTCGCTGCCGCTGATGTCCATTTTACCCATCTCAACGATTACATTAAGCTTGTCCATAACTGAATTTTTGATTTCAGATTGTCCGGCGCCAATATTATTTGTCAGCTCTTTGATTCGGCTTCCGCTGATATTCACAGCCCCAGCGTCTGTATCCAAAACAGCGCTGTTAAACTCTCCATCCTTAATATTTACAATCCCCATATCTTGATTGATTTTGATGTTTTTGTCCTTCGGCATTTTAATATTCAGCACGAGATAAGAAGCTCTTCCTTTTTTTGTAGATGAATTGTCAATTCAAATGCAACACCTAATGTGAGCTACTAAAAAGGACTTCCTTAGGTGTTTTGAATTCTATGCATTTTCTTGGTCTGCCATTTAGTT
>NZ_JBQKLI010000022.1:0-24604 GCF_052116305.1 Gallicola sp. Sow4_E12
GCGATATCTCACTATCAATAGGCTTTCGCGGCATAAACCGCTCGATCAGGCTGGATGATTGACCACAAAATGATACCCGAGGAATTTACACACTAATATGGACTTGACTCATCTCTTCTTTATAGTAATGAGGAATTGATTATTATTTTATTACTATTTCTTTTACTTTTAAGGAGGAGATCCTAATGTCAGTTAAGAAAATTTCGGCTTTAGCATTAGCTACGGCAATTTCTGTACAAACTATTTTGTCTCCAGCAGCTGTTATGGCTCAAGAAGATACCAAGAATTCTCAAGTAGCCACAATGGATGCTAAAAGAGCCGCAGAAGAAGCAGATCTTTCAACTGGTTTACATCCGACAAATTAGATTCCTATGTATGGGTTTCTGAAAGCAGAGATATGAAAAATGCAAAGGCCTTTCCAGCAGAAGCCTCTGTGGTAGATTCTCATTATGTGGAGAGAGACGAAAAAGGATTTTTTATTTTCCAACTTATCGATAACGCTTCTAATACTGTAAAAAAATATTTTACAGATGAAGGCAAAAAAGGACAAAAATGGGATCATAATAAAGAAATTACAGATAAAGAAAAAGAATCTGTTAAAATCGATGTGAATAAAATTCCTGAGTATTCCTATAAGGCCGATGCAAAAGGTTTAAAACCGGATACAGAATACTTCTATCAAGCAGGAAGCAGTACCGGCGGCAAATCAGAAGTGGGAAGTTTCAGAACAGCTGACAAAGACCAAGACAAATTTACATTCCTTCAGTATACAGATACACAAAACGCATACTGGAATCAAAATCTTATCGATGAAGCAGCTTTCGGAGCAGATACCTTAAGAAGAGCTTTAGAAACAGCTCCTGATAGCGAATTCGTAATCCACTCTGGAGACATCGTCGAAGTAGCTGAAGTGGAAGACGAGTGGGTTGATTTGTTTGGAAAGTCTAAGGATTCCTTCTTAAAAACAACACTAGCTCCAGCACCTGGAAACCACGATGAGTACGGATTAAACTACAATGAAAAATTTCTTACGAAGTTCAACGATCACTTCAACGTTCCATCAGAAGGAAAAATCGATGGCGGATCTTATTATTCTTATGATTACAACGGCGTTCATTTTGTAAATTTAAATACAAATGATTACAAAAACGACGATAACAAAGCAGTAGGCGACGAGCAGCAGGCATGGATTAAAAAAGATGTTCAAGATGCAAGAGCAAGAGGTGCCCAGTGGGTTGTCCTAAACTACCACAAGCCGATCTTCTCAAAATCTTACCATTCTCTTCAAGATAAAGATGTTCAGAATGTTAAAGACGAACTGATGAAACTAATCGACGAATTAGATATCGATATCGCTTTACAAGGTCATGATCATGTTTTATCTAGAACAAAATCATTAAGATACGCTCCAAAAAGCGAATCTTTATTTAATGGAAAAATAGCCGAAGATTCTACAAAAGTATCCGGAATCGACACTTTGAAAAATCCTACCGGAACCACATTCGTATTGCCGAATACAGGCGGAACAAAAGCCTATGACGCGATTTACGACAAAGGAATCGACCATGTAAAGAAAGTTCGACCTTCTCTTAGCTGGTTAACACAAGATTTGTTAGATGAATATAACGAACTTTTCGCTATCGGTTCTCAGCCTCAAAAAGCTCCAGAGTTTGCAAACTCTCATTCAAACTTCAGAGACTCTACATTCCAAAACTTTGCAAAATATACAGTAGACGGAGAAACATTAACAACAGAGCTTTATCAAGTATCTGGAGAATTAGATAACCGTAAAGTAGAAAAAGTAGATACCTTCCAAATTGTGAAAGAAAAAGTAGATCCAAATGCAAAACAATTAGCTCCGACAGATCGTTACGAAGGAAATACAAGATACGAAACAGCTGTAGAAGTAAGCAGAAACCACTATGACCAATCCGAGACCGTAATCCTTGCAAGCGGAGAAACATTCCCGGATTCAACAGCTGCAGCATCCCTTTCCGACCTTTATAAAGCACCTATACTTTTAAGCCGAAAAGCTTCCCTGCCCGATGCAGTAAAAGCAGAAATTTCAAGACTAGGCGCTAAAAAAGTCCTTCTATTAGGTGGAGAAAATGCACTTTCTTCTCAAGTAGCAGAATCTTTAAAAGGATTAGAAGTTGAAAGAATCGCGGGAGCCAACCGTTCTGAAACAGCTGCATTAATCGCTGATAAAGTACTTTCCGAAACAAAATCTAAAAAAGCCATCCTAGTAGGAGGGTCCGAAGTAAGATTTGCAGATGCCTTATCTGCCGGACTTCCAGTATTCAAAGAAGATGCTCCAATACTTTTTACAAGAGGAGAGGATATCGACTCTTCAACTCAAAATATTTTGAAAAACAAGAATATCGAAGAAGTCTATATCATTGGAGGAGATGCAGCAGTAGCCTCTAAAGCGGAAGAAACTGTAAAGAAAAATGTTAAAAAAGCAGATCGAATCGCTGGAGACAACCGCTATAAAACATCTATCGAAGTAAAAGACTGCTTCGCTCCAAAAGCATCCAATGTAATAGTAGCCAGCGGACAAGACTTCGCAGATGCATTAGTATCAAGCTCCATCTTAAATAGTAAAGAAGCCCCTATCCTTCTTACAAATAAAGAAAATACAATCAAAGAAATCAACCAAGCATTAAGAAATGATTCCATCGAAAGAATTACTGTAGTAGGCGGAAAAGCTGCAGTTGGTACACTTCGATAGGAAGACAAAAAAGAGCGGAAGAATAATAAAGCGGAGTTTTTATAGAAAACCTCCGCTTTTCTTCTGCTCTTTTTTTAATTTTCAAATGAAAGAAACACTCACACTCTATTTCTTCTAGTCCCTTCATTTCTACTGACCTCTAGGTTATTGTTTCCCTTCTAGGGGAAGGATGAAGGGCGCCTAAGATTCGCCTGAAGCCCTAGTCTAAATCATGGTTCTGATTTAGTCACAGGTCAGCAGATCGTTCTTAGCAAATGAAGATTCGTTCATTTGGAGAACGAGTTGCACCAGACCTACTAAGTTTTCAAAAAACAAAAACTAAGTTAGGTCTAGCTCATGCCACTCATTTCCCAATCACGATCTCTTCCGTGATTGGTTAGAAACGATCGGCCACACTTCTTTTAAAATCTCTCATACTCTATTACTTCTAATCCCTTCATTTCTATCGGCCTCTAGGTTATTGCTTCCCTTCTAGGGGAAGGATGAAGGGCGTTGCGATTCGCCCTCATATCCTTCCCCTAGGACCCCTTCCTTTTACACCCCCAACGCTTAGGAGCAGGGGAGTCTTTCGACTTCAAGATTAAGTTTCGTTTTAAAACTAAAAAAAGCATGCTCCATATTTTTTCATTATTCCCCTCTTTCTCACACTAAATCCCTAACCGAAAACATTTTTTAGAATTAAGTTGCCCCAGACCTACTAAATTTTTTTAATCAGCTAGAACTAGCTCATGCCATTCGTTTCCCAAGAGCAGTTTTTTACGTTCTATGGAAACGATCAGTTACATAATAAAAGGATCCTGTCTTTTATTAGGTAGAAAAATGAATGTTCCTTTCATTTTTCCACTACAACTCCCCTCTCCCCTCTATCACACTTTGAAGCCCTAGTCCAAATCAGGTATTTTGATTTGGCAACAGGTCTCATGCCACTCGTTTCCCAATCACGATCTCTTCCGTGATTGGTTAGAAACGATCGGCCACACTTCTTTTAAAATCTCTTCACTCTTTTTTAGCTCCACTGTCTGAACGAAGCGTTAGCGCAGTGAGTTTGGAGCTAGTGTTTTCTCCGTGAGTTCGAAAGAATTCATTTTTGAGACTATTTTAAATAGAATAGCTTTCTCCACCGCCGAGGATGTCTGAGCGCAGCGAGTTCCGCAGGCCCAGAGGGTTTCTTGCAGTAAGCGTGGATTTGTTAAAATAGTTTCCGGATGGTTGATTTTATTAATAAACCCTTCTGCTCTATTTTGGTCAAACAAAAAGGAAAGTGGCGTTCTTCCACTTTCCTTCCTCCAGTCCTCCAAGAGTTCGTTTTAAAAATAGAATGACTTAAAATTATTTTTTGAAAATCACAGCGATCTCAAAGAGACCCCTCCTAGCCGAGGATGTCTGGACGAAGCGAAGCGTAGTGAGTTCCGCAGGCCCAAAGGGTCTCTTTGAGGGAGCATAGATTTTCTAAAATAATTTTCGGAATAAACTTTTGGTCAAACAAAAAGGAAAGTGATGTCCTTCCACTTTCCTTCTTCCAGTCCCCCTAAGGGATAATTCTTAAAATTTTAAGACTTGAAACTATTTTTTACAAATCCTAGCGAACGAAAAGAAACCCCTCCCAGCCGAGGATGTCTGAGCGCAGCGAGTTCCGCAGGCCCAGAGGGTTTCTTGTATTAAGCGTGGATTTGTTAAAATAGTTTCCGGATGGTTAATTTTAAGAATTATCCCATCGTTTCGTCCATTTCAACCTTAAACTTCTCGATAATCTTTTTCTCGATTCTAGAAACTGTCATTTGGCTGATATTCAGTTCTTTTGCGATAGAGACTTGTGTTTTTTTATCGAAATATCGATCTATTAATATCTTCTTTTCCATATCCGTTAATTTCGTCATGGCTCTGGCGAAGAAATCTCGGATTTCTACTTGATTGAAGTATTCATCTTCTTCTCCTACCAAATCTCTTAAATTCACTTCACGATCATCGTTTTGAGAGTCGAAGGTGGAATCTAAGGACTGGGGAGCATACACACGGCTTGCCTCCAAGGCTTCCAGAACTTCTTCTTCTGTGGTATTCAGATATTCTGCGATATCGCTTACGGTAGGCGATCTCTGAAGGTTCTGGCTTAAGTAGGTTTTTGCATTGTTCACTTTTTTAGAGACTTCCTGGATTCTTCTCGGTACTCGGATAACCCAGCCTTTATCTCTAAAATACTTCTTGATTTCTCCCACAATCGTAGGAGTAGCAAAACTTGAAAATTCAAATCCTTTGCTTACATCATAACGGTCTATAGCGAGGATCAGTCCGATGCTTGCTACTTGGAATAAATCATCGTATTCAATTCCTTTATTGACGTATTTTTTCGCAAGAATCTCTGCGATATAAAGATGTTTCTCTATTAAAACTTCACGAAGTTGAGGATCCCTCGTCTTATCGTATTCAAGAAACATCTCTTTGATCTGCAGCTGTTCTTTCGTTCTTTTTTTCTTACCCTTGTGTTTCGCCATGATCATTCACCCTTAAATATTTAATGAGATGAACGCCCTCATTATCGATTTTAACTTCGTCCATCAGTATTTCCATAATACTTGCCGCAAGTTCACGATTCATACCTTCTTCTACATCCAAACTTTTTTTCTTTTCTACATGAATTTCAAGAGCATCTGTTTTATCTTCTAATGTTAAACGCAGTTTTTCAGAAGTACCCAGCTGAATATTGCAGGCTTCGCTGACACAAACTCTTAAATCTTCTATCGCTTCGATATCAAAATCCATTTGACTCGCTATAAAAGAAGTCGCCATTCGAATTAAGGTAATATTTTTCTCTTCATTGGGAACTGTAAGTTTGATCTTTTCAGCCATGTTCTACTCCTTTATACTAATGATCTGGTCAAGATCGGTTATTTTAAACATTTTTCGGACATTTGGTTTTAAATTTTCCATATAGATCTGCTTGTCGTCTTCTTTTAAAATTTTATAGATCCCTATAATTGTGCCAAGGCCTGTTGAATCGATATAATCAAGCTCTTTTGCATCGATATAGATATCGACGACTTCATCTTTCAGCATTTCTTCCACTTTTTCTTTTAAACTATTGCATGTATATGCGTCGAGATCCCCTTTTAAAAGAACGAGTAAACTATTTTGAGCTTTTTTTATTTCAAAGTTTAGTTCCATTGTTTCCCCCTTATTCCTCTATCTCTTCGTATTTTGTAACAGCAACGATACGGTCTTCTTCGCTCTTTACATCTTTTAATTTAACGCCCATAGTATCTCGTCCCTTTGTAGAAACGTCACGGACATTCAGTCTTATAATATCGCCTTTTCCAGAGATAATGATAATCTCGTCTTCCATAAGAACAAGTTTGGCAGATACGATATCTCCTGTTTTCTTGTTGATCTTATACGTTTTAACACCTTTGCCGCCCCGGTTTTGTTTCTTATAATGTTCGATCTTGGTCTTTTTACCGTATCCGTTTTCGCTCACTACTAGTAAATAGTCGTTTTCTTCCAGGATATCCATAGAAACTACACTATCGCCATCAGCAAGGGTTATCCCTTTTACTCCTCTTCCCGATCTTCCGATAGGACGAAGGTTTTTGATCGCAAAACGAATTGCTTGGCCTTGGCGTGTAACGATCATACAGTCGGATTCTTGATTTACATTTCGTACATTGATCAATTCATCATCGTCTTTAAGCGTGATCGCACGAATACCGTTTTTACGGATGTTTTCAAATAAATCAAATTTAACCTTTTTGATTAAACCGCATTTTGTAGCCATTAACAGATAGGTCTTTCCATATCGTACATCCATCGGGATCACAGCGTTGATGCTTTCGCCTTTCTTAAGAGGCAGCAAGTTTACAATGGCCTGTCCTCTCGCCTGTCTTCTTCCCTCAGGAATCTGGAAGGCTCTTAAACTGTACACGGTTCCTTTATTGGAGAAGAACAGAATCGTGTTTAATGTGGATGTTATAAAGAGCGAGTCAACAAAATCGTCTTCTTTCGTCGTAAGACCCATGATTCCCTTGCCGCCTCTGTTTTGTACTTTATAAGTAGACATCGGCGTGCGTTTTACATAACCTTCGTTTGTAAGGGTAATGAGTACATCTTCTTCTTCGATCAGTTCTTCCATATTGATTTCTTCAGCTGCCGGAAGGATTTGAGAACGTCGTTCATCGCCGAATTTCTCTCTGATCTCGCTCATCTCGTCTTTGATCAGTTTGAATAATACTTCTCGGTCTTCTAAAATCTCTTTCAATCTTTTGATTTCAGAAATAAGCTCTTCAAATTCACCTTGAAGTTTCTCTCTTTCCAGTCCTTGAAGTCTTTTTAATCTCATGTCCAAAATAGACTGGGCTTGTACTTCTGAGAAATCGAATGTTTCCATCAGTTTTTCAAGAGCATCGGAATAGGCGTTTCGGATAATACGGATAATTTCATCGATATGATCGATTGCTTTTAATAAACCTTCCACAATATGCTTGCGGTCTTCTGCTTTTTTTAAGTCGAACTTTGTTCTTCGAACGACGACTTCTTCCTGATGATTTACATAAAGAGAGATTAATTCTTTAAGACCCAGCACCTTCGGCTCCCCGTCAACTAAAGCAAGGTTGATAATTCCGAAAGTTGTCTGAAGCTGTGTATATTTGTATAAATTGTTTAAAACAATATTCGCATTGGCATCTCTTTTTAATTCGATAACAATACGCATTCCTTTTCTTTGATCCGACTCGTCTCGAAGATCGGATATTCCTTCGATCTTTTTATCTTTAACATATTCTGCGATCTTCTGAATCAGTCTTGATTTGTTGACTTGATACGGAATTTCCGTAATGATAATACGTTCTCGTTTTTTATGTTCTTCGATACGGGCAACGGCTCGTAATGTAATCTTTCCCCGGCCTGTTTTATAGGCTCTTCGGATTCCTTCCATGCCCATAATATTGGCTCCTGTAGGAAAATCCGGTCCTTTGATAATTTCATTTAACTCTTCTACTGTAATATCATGATTGTCGATATAAGCGATAACGCCGTCTATGGTTTCCCTTAGGTTATGTGGAGCCATATTCGTCGCCATACCAACAGCGATCCCTGAAGATCCGTTTACAATCAAGTTTGGAAAACGAGATGGAAGAACCGTCGGTTCCATTTCCCTGCCGTCATAGTTTTCTACAAAGTCTACCGTATCTTTATTAATATCTCGAAGCATCTCCAGGGCAAGCTTGTCCATGCGAAGCTCTGTATAACGAGGAGCCGCAGCACCGTCGCCGTCGATATTACCAAAGTTTCCCTGACCGTCTACCAAAGGATACCGCATATTGAAGTCCTGAGCTAAACGCACTGTCGCTTCATAGATTGCCGAGTCGCCGTGAGGGTGATACTTACCCATAACTTCCCCGACTAGACGGGCAGATTTGCTGTATGCACGGTCTGGCATAAGACCCTGACCCTGCATAGCGTATATAATTCTTCTGTGTACCGGCTTCATCCCGTCCCTTACATCTGGAAGGGCACGAGAGACGATAACACTCATAGAATAGTCCAGATAGGACTCTTTCATTTTATTTTCGATATCTATATTAAAAACATTTACATGTCCTGATTCTTCAGCCATAAAGCCTCCTTACTATGCGTCGATATTTTTAACATAACGCGCATTTTCTTCGATGAATTCACGTCTTGGTTCTACTTTTTCGCCCATAAGAACAGAGAACGTCTCATCGATACTGATTTTATTTTCTTCGTCGATATTTACACGAAGAAGGACTCTGTTGTCCGGGTCCATTGTGGTAGACCATAGATCTTCTGCATTCATCTCTCCAAGACCTTTGTATCTTTGGATTTTTAAATGACCACGTTCATTTTCACGGAAATACTGATCGAGTTCCTCATCGGAATAACAATATCTTATTACTTTTGTTCCTCGGATAATACCATATAAAGGCGGCTGTGCAATATACACATGCCCATTTTCAATAAGAGGTCTCATAAAACGATAGAAGAAGGTTAATAGAAGGGTCATAATATGCGCCCCGTCCACGTCCGCATCGGTCATGATGATAATTTTTCCATAACGAAGATTATCTAAACTGAATTCCTGCCCGATTCCTGTACCGAAAGCCGTAATCATCGCTTTGATCTCGTCAGAATTTAAAATTCGGTCGAGTCTTGCCTTCTCGATATTTAAAATCTTTCCTCTCAAAGGAAGGATGGCTTGGAAGGTACTGTCCCTGCCGCTTTTTGCGGAACCGCCGGCAGAATCACCCTCTACAAGATAAATTTCATTTACCTCAATATCTGTTTCGGAACAATCCGCCAGTTTCCCAGGAAGAGGAGTGTTGTCTAAGATAGATCTTTTTCTCGTTAAATCTCTCGCCTTTCTAGCAGCCATACGGGCTCTTTGGGAGCTTAAAGCTTTTTCGATAATGGTTTTTCCTGTTTGAGGATGCTCTTCGAGATAGGTTGCAATCCCTTCATAAAGAATAGAATCTACAATTCCCCGGCTCTCGCCGTTTCCAAGCTTTGCTTTCGTCTGTCCTTCAAACTGGGGACTGAAAAGCTTAATAGATACAATCGCTGTAATCCCTTCTCGTACATCTTCTCCTGAAAGATTTTCTTCTTTTTCTTTAATAATATTCTTGCTGCGGCCGTAATCGTTGATGCAGCGTGTCAAGGCAGAACGGAAACCGCTTAGATGGGTTCCCCCTTCTGTCGTATGAATATTGTTGGCAAAAGAAATAACATTTTCGCTATAGCTCTCTGTATACTGAATCGCCACTTCTACTTCAGATTCTTCTCTTTTGCCTTCTACATAGATGACATCCTCATGAATCGGTGTCTTTTTTCGGTTGATATATTCTACAAAAGACTTGATTCCGCCTTCATAATAGAATGTTTCATCCGTATCATCACGATCATCTCTTAATGTGATAGTGATTCCTTTGTTTAAGAAAGCCATCTCTCTAAAACGGCGGACCAGTACGTCTTTTTCAAAAATAACTGTATCGAAAATCTGAGGATCCGGTTTGAAATGAATCTTCGTTCCTGTTCCCTTGATCTTCTTGCCTTTATCGATATCGCAGACCTTAATACCCCGTTCGAATTTCTGAGAATACTCGTACCCGTCTCTGTGAACTGTCGCTACAAGCCACTCGGATAAAGCATTTACTACAGAAACCCCTACACCGTGAAGACCTCCGGATACTTTATAGGCGCTGTTGTCGAATTTACCTCCTGCATGGAGTTTTGTAAGTACTGTTTCTAATGCGGAGATCCCTGTTTTTGGATGCTTGTCTACAGGAATACCGGAACCATTATCGATAACAGAGAGGGAACCATCCTTGTGGATTTCAACATTGATCGTATCGCAGACTCCTGCTAAAGCCTCATCGATACTGTTGTCTACAACTTCGTAAACAAGATGATGAAGACCGGTTGCCGAAGTCGAACCGATATACATCCCTGGACGCAAACGTACGGGTTCCAATCCTTCTAGAACCTGTATATCCTTCGCTGTATAATTTCTATTTTGTTCTGTCATACTCAATCCTTTCTAAATAACAAATCTTTTTATCAAAGTTTGCGTTGTGAAAGAGGAAATATATAATTCTTCTTTTTCTTTTCGTTGTACTACTATATATGAATGTATCTTGTGAACTGTATTTGGATTGGCTATTTTCCCCTCTTTAATTAAGGAGGAAATCCTATGATCTTTCATAGCCGTTTCCTTTGTGAGAATGATAAGAATATCTTCCCAATTTAATATTATATCATTTCCGATGTCTAAATACATAATTCGTCCTTTAATTTTCCTTTTTCGATCTGAAAAATCTTGCCCTCTTTGATATTTATATTTTTTAAAAAATCAGTATTTACTGCTGTAATCATAGACTGATAAGGACTTAAAACTTTTAACAGGAATTTGATTCTCTTTTCGTCTAGTTCGGAAAATACATCGTCTAATAAAATAACAGGACTTGTTTCCTTCGTCTGTTCAAATAATTTCAGCTGGGCAAGCTTTAAAGAAAGAATTGCTGTTCTCTGCTGCCCTTGGGAAGCGTATGCCTTTGTATTATGCCCGTTGATATCGATTAAAAGATCGTCCCGATGAGGTCCAACAGAAGTAAAACCTGTATACAAATCTTTCTCTTGATTGGCCATCAGTTTATTATAAAAATCTTTCTGAATTTCCATAATCGTTCCTCTATAAAGAACAGAAGAATCGTACTCTAATGTTAAAGTTTCCTCTTCTTCGGATAAAATACCATGGAATTTTCTCGCATAATACTCCAACCGCTTTACATACTCTCTTCTTAAATGAAGAATAATCGCCCCGGCTTTTACAAAATCTATGGTGATAGCACGCAGCTGTTCTCTAAAATAACGGCTGCTTTTGCCTTTTTTCATAAGATGATTGCGATGTTCTAACAATCTTTTATAATTTCTTAAAGTATTTCGATATCCTGAAATCATCGAAATCACTTCATCTAAAAAATCTCGTCGATAGCTCTTGCCGTTTTTTATAATACTAAATTCATCCGGCGTAAACACGATAATATCGAAAAAACTCCGCAGTTCCTTTAATGTATCGATAGGTTCTTCGTTGATACGGATGATTTTTTTCTTGTCTTTCGAAAGTTTTACTTCTATTTTTTCCCGAATTCCTTCCGTATTTGCTGCTGTTTTCAGATAAGCATTTTCATGATCGAAATGAATCAGCTCCCGATCCTTGTTCTGCTTAAAAGTCTTTCCTTTTGCGCTAAAATACAGCCCCTCAAGAATATTCGTCTTTCCCTGGGCGTTGTCGCCGATAATAAAATTATATTTATGTGAAAAATCCAGCTCTATTTTTTCAAAATTTCTGAAATATAATAGATATATATTTTCTATGAACACTCATAGTCTCCTATTTTATTCGATAAGACTCCCCGGCAAACTCGACCTCATCACCAGAGCGAAGCTTTTTGCCTCTTCTCGTTTCCTCTTCTCCGTTGACCTTCACTTTCCCTTCTGCAATAAGCTCTTTCGCTTCCCCGCCGCTCATCACAATCTCAGCATATTTCAAAAACTGATCCAACTTAATAAATTCCGTCTTAATCTCAAATTCCTTCATAAAAAACTCCTTCTCCTTATAATAAGGATTTATTTAATGATTATTTAATATATTATCTAGTTGTATTTATAATGCTTTAACTTTCTTAAGGATAATTGATTTTTCATTAGAATATATTCACTTCTTTTATTTTGCGTATCACTTTATATCAAACGCAGAAAAATAAACGTATTTTTTATTTTTCCACTCTAATTCCCCTCTCCCCTCTTTCACACTTCACACTTTCTTTAACCTAGTCCCTCGCCAATCGAACCGGCAGTACTAAATAAGTGTAGTCCTCATCTTCTGATACTGGATGGAAGATACATGGATTCAAAGAACCGGTCATTAAAAGTTCGCATTCTTCGCTTTCCATCGCTTTCAAACCTTCCAATAAATACTTTGCATTGAAGGCGATTTCTAGATCATCCCCCTCCTGCTTGCACTGGATGCTTTCATTTACAGATCCGATATCGGAATTCGAACTGATGTAAAGAGTTTGATCTTCGATATTAAGCTTTACAAGATTTGCTTTTTCTTCCCTAGCTAATAAAGAAGCTCTTTCCAAAGAGTTTTGGAAATCAACTCGGTTGATCACAAGTTTTGTTGTAGGATCTGTTTCCATAATATCCTTATAATTTATAAATTTCCCTTCCAATAAACGTGAATATACGATCGTTGAATCCAAATAGAAAATCACATTACCCGGTACAAACTGGATACGGATATTGTCTTCTATAATGATCTTTTGAAGTTCCTGTAACGCCCTTGCTGGAATAATCTCATTTACAGTTGCCGACGTTTCATTTTTTATCTTCCTTAAAGAGATACGAAAACCGTCCAAAGCGACAAAATCTAATAAAGAATCTTCTAAACGAAATAAAACTCCTGTTAAGGCTGGTCTTGTTTCATCTAAGGATGCAGCAAATACCGTCTGGCGAATCGCTTGTTTCATGGTTTCTGCGTCAAGGGTAATTTCTGCTTCACCATTTTTTTCTGGTAATTGTGGATAATCCAAAGCATCTTGTCCCATAAGATTGAATTCAGAATTTTCGCATTTAATATTGATTTTTTCGTTTTTTATCTTAATATCCACCATAGAATTAGGAAGTTTTCGGACAATATTGCCGATAATATTCGAATGAATAACAATTTCCCCTTCTTCTTCTACTACACAGTCGGCTATAGTTTCGATACTTAATTCCAAGTCTGTAGAAATGAGTTTTAATTGATTATCTTTAGCGACAAATAATATACCTTCCAAAATTTGGACAGTGGTTCTGGAGGAAATTGCTTTTTGGGCTATATTTATATGTTTTAAAAGTTCTTTTTGTGATATTTGTATGTGCATAATTTGAACTCCTTTGTGTAGGTTTATAAAAATAATATATAAAGAGATAGTAGTAGTAATAGTAGGGGCTGTGTATATTGTGGATAACTCGATTTATGTTGATATTTACGTGATTTTGCTATGGGAGAAGCTGGTGGATAGATTATCCACAAATCCCAGAGTTATCAACAGTATCAACAATTTGTCCCGGAGTTTTCCGGGTTTTGACTTATCCACAACTTATCCACAATGGATAAGTCTACTTATCCCAAATCTTTTGTGGACTATTGATTCTTGATTTCTTGAATCAAATCCTGGATTTCTTTTCGTAAAGACTCGTCTTTTGTCATATCCGCCGTAATTTTATCGATTCCATGCATGATCGTGCTGTGGTCGCGGTTAAAGGAGTTGGCAATCTTCATTAAAGAAAGATCTGTTAGCTGCCTGCAAAGATACATGGCGATTTGTCTCGGGTAGGCGATCTGCTTTGCTCTTGATTTTGAACTGAAGTCATCGGTTTCTAGATGATAGTTTGCAGCGACAATTTCTTGAATCAGTTCTAATGTAACAGGTTTCCGTTCTTTTTCCGCGATTACCTTTTTCAAAGCATCTTTTGCCAAGGCGATATCGATATTTTTATTCTTCATTAAAGAAGAATAGGCAAGAACCGTCAACAATGCTCCTTCCAGTTCTCGGATATTGGATTTGATATTCATGGCGATATACTCCAAGACTTCCATCGGCATGTCTTTTCTTTCATGATTGAGCTTAGCCTGAAGGATTGCTACACGTGTTTCATAATCCGGCATTTGAATATCGGTCATTAAACCCCATTCGAACCTTGAAATTAGACGTTCCTCTAAAGTTTTGATTTCTTTCGGCGGTCTATCGGAAGAAATAATGATCTGTTTGTTTTGAGTATAAAGATCATTGAAGGTATGGAAGAATTCTTCCTGAGTTCCTGTTTTACCTGCGATAAACTGGATATCGTCGATTAAAAGCACATCGATTCTCCTGTATTTGTCTCGAAACTCGATGTTTTTTGTCGTCGATTTGTTTCCGATGGATGCGATTAGTTCATTGGTAAATTTTTCGCTGCTGATATAAGAGACTTTCATATCAGGATCTTTCCGAAGAATCTCATGGGCGATAGCCTGCATTAAATGGGTTTTTCCAAGACCTGCCCCTCCCCATATAAAAAGAGGATTGTATTGAGTCGCAGGATTTTCTGCAACAGCTCTTGACGCCGCCAAAGCAAGCTCGTTGGATTTTCCTTTTACAAAGGTATCAAAGGTATACTTTGGATTTAGAAGCTGGCGATTGGAATCATATTTTTTCTTCGGCTTTCCTTTATTTTCTTCTTGAGCTTCTTCTTCGGAAATATCGAAATACTGCTGGCCTAAAGCATTCACTTTCTTTTCCGGGTTCAAGTCCACAAGGGGTTGATCGCTGGGATCAATAATGGTGATGGTCGGTTCTTTATTTAAAAGGAAACCTAAAGCGCGGCTGATATAATCCATATACTTTGAAAGGATCATTTTTTTGATATAAGCATTGGGAGCAAATAAAATCAGCTCATCTTCTGTTAGTTTTTTTGGCACCAAAGGCAGAATCCAGGTTCCAAACTGGGTTGGATTTAAATCAATCTCGACCATTGTCAGCACCTCGGACCAAATTTCATTTATATCTGACATAGTTCCTCCGTTCTAGTTATTCACAAACTTATACACAATTTATTCCACTTACCCACAATTTTCAAAGGGGATTTTCTTGGAAATGAGAGGAAAAAAGATACTTTATCCACAAATTCAAGAGTTATCCACAACGATTGGGAAAAAAAATATTGTGGATGGAATTTGAATTGGAATTCAGCCCTTCTGTAAATATTTTCGCTGATTTTCAAAATATATCCACAAATTATCCACAACGGTAAAAGAATAATTTTCATATTGCATTTATTATATCAAATAGGCTCTGCCGTTACAAATTTTATAGGGTCTAAATAGTTGAAATTATCTGCTTTATTGCCTTTTTTTCCTTGACATTCGAAGGTCATCTCATTATAATAGTTTTAGTGTTTTTTTCCATAGTTCAACAATCACTTGAGGGAGGTGTTTATAAAATGAAAAGAACTTATCAGCCAAATAGAAGAAAAAGAAGCAAAGATCACGGATTCAGAAACAGAATGTCTACAAAAGCAGGTAGAAGAGTGCTTGCTAGACGCAGAAAGAAAGGTAGAAAGATTTTATCCGCATAATTTAAAATGGAAAAATCAATCCGCTTAAGAAAAAACAGAGAATATACAGTAGTGTATAAAAAAGGAAGACGCTACTGGAACCATCAGTTTACGATGGTAGTTAAGAAAAATAATGGACCAGGAACACGTGTAGGATTCTCTGTGAATAAAAAATACGGGAATGCTGTCGAAAGAAATCGAATCAAAAGGCAGCTTCGCGAAATCATCAGATTACATTACGATACTATGAAAAAAGGATATGATATTATTCTAATTCCTAAAAAAAACACAAAAGAACTTGATTATCATCAGTTGGAAAAATCTGTAAAACATCTATTTCATCTTGGATTTAGACCGAAAAAGAAGGTGAAGAAATGAACCGAATCTTCATTTTTTTTATTGAGTTTTATAGAAAATATATATCCCCGATACTAGGGTATGGGAAATGCAAATACACACCCACTTGTTCGGAGTATTCTATAGAGGCTTTTAGGAAGTATTCTTTTCCTAAAGCCTTAGTGCTATCTATATGGAGAATACTTCGATGCAATCCTTTCAGCAAAGGCGGATATGATCCATTAAAATAACGAGGAGATAAACATTGCAAGTTATCAGCAATTTTTTCGGTAGTGTAATGCGCTTTATTTATCAGACAGTTTCGCAAATGTTTCCAGAACCGGAATTCATTTCTTATTTTGCCATTTCGATCATGGTTATGACTGTCTTGTATAAATTGATCACTTTGCCTATCACTATCAGTACAATAAAAACTCAGGAGATCAATGCTAAAATCCAGCCTGAGATGCAGAAGATTCAAAAGAAATATAAAAACAATCCTGAAATTCAGCAGCAGAAAATCATGGAACTTCAAAAAGAACATGGATACAATCCTTTAATGGGCTGTCTTCCGATGATTTTACAGTTAGTCCTTGTCTATGCGCTTTTTAGAGTGATGAGAACTCCAGAAGCTTATATGTTCGGATCAGGAGTCGATATCAACAGTATTGCAAGAAACTTTTTCTGGATTCCGAACCTTTCGAATCCAGATCCGATTATCTTTGGACTTCCTTTAATCAATGGATTAACACAGTATTTGATGTTTACCATTATGCAGCCGAAATCATCCGGCGAAGGAAACGAAATGATGCAGTCTATGAACACATCTATGAAGTACGTTATGCCGGTTATGATTTTTATCATGACTCGAACTTTCGCAGCAGGTTTAGCTTTATACTGGGCTTTTGGTAATGTTATTGAAATTATATTTAGACTTATTATCAAAAGAAGAGATCGGGGCAAGTCTGTGAAAGAGCTTGAAAAAGAAGTGTCCGAGAAAGGAAAAGATAAATAGATGAAATCGACAGTGAAAATGGGAAAAACAGTAAAAGAAGCTGTAGATAAAGCCCTTAAAGTATTAAACGCTGACGAAAAAGAAGTGGATATCAAAATTCTTGAAGAACCTAAAAACGGTCTTTTCGGATTAATCGGTGCGAAAGATGCTGTTGTAGAAGTTTCTATTATAGAAGAGGAAGAAGCTGAAAAAACAGTGAAAAGCTCTCCTAAAAGAGAGGAAACTATTTTTGAAGACGATATAACAGAAGAGGTCATTGTTGAAGATACAATCATCGAAGAACCTGTTGTAGAAGAAATCGCTATGGAAGAAGCTTCCGAACTGGAAGAAATACCAGTAGAAGAATTTCAGGCAGAAGACTTCAACACTCAAAAAGCAGAAACTTTTCTAATGGATGTACTAGATAAAATGAATATCAAAGCAGATGTGGAAAGCCAGTATTTAGAGCATTCCCTAAGTTTAAAAATCGTAGGTATCGATGAAAGAGACACAGGAATCATCATCGGCCGCCACGGAGAAACTTTAGACGCTTTGCAATATTTAGTCAATCTTGTAGCAAACCGCCACTCTGACCATTATATTCGAGTAAGCTTAGACGTGAACAACTATCGGGAAAAAAGAGTAAAATCTCTAGAAAACCTAGCCCACAGCATGGCACGGAAAGCAAAAAAATATAAGAAAAACATGAGATTGGAACCGATGAATCCCTACGAAAGAAGAATCATCCATTCCGCTTTGCAAAACGTCAGCCAAATCACCACAACAAGCGACGGAGACGAACCACACCGCAGAGTTATTATTAAGTATGTTAAGAAATAATTATTAAGAGAGGGAAACCTCTCTTTTTTATTATTTTAATTGTTTATAAATTATTATTGTGTTTATATTTAAAACAAGTAAGATTTAATACTTTATTAGAAACGAGAATACTAAATTTTCAGATTTTAATTAGATGATTGGTTCTGACTTTCCAGCTCGGGGGAGGATGAAGGGCGTTGCGATTCGCCCTCATATCCTCCCCCGAACCCCCTCCTTTTACACCCCCAACGCTTAGAAGCAGGGGAGCGTCTAACGACGCCTTTATTATATGAAGAAAATGCTTGCATTTTCCACCTCTCCTACTTCCTAGCCCCTATAATCTATTTCCTATCTTTTCCCCTCTCCACTCTGTTTTTAAAAAGCTATGCTACAATAGAATCAACAACTAGAGATAAAAGGAGGACGTATGGAAGGTTTATTAATCGGGTGCGGGACGTTTTTACTGATCGGTTTGTTTCATCCTTTAGTGATTAAAGGAGAATATTATTTCGGCACGAAAATAAATGGAGCATTTTTGTTGGGAGGATTTGTTTTTGCAGGGCTTTCTATTTTTATAAATCATTTAATAGCAAGTATCCTCTTAGGAGTCGTCTCCTGCTGCTGCTTCTGGTCTATAAAAGAAGTAAAAGAACAAGAACAAAGAGTCCTAAAAGGCTGGTTCCCAGAAAACCCGAAAAGAAAAGAACATTATAGGGAAAAACGAGCAGAATAAAAAACCGCCCTTTGCTAAGGGCGGCTTTTTTGTATTTAATTTAAAGATCCTTCAGCATAATAGTAAATACCGATACCGTAAAATTATTATTCAAACTTTGTAAAAAAACAAAGCTTTTTTACATCTTTAACTCAAAAAAAAGGAAAGTGGCGTTTTTCCACTTTCCTTCTTTATCTCCACTCTCATACTCTGAGACTCTTCACTCTTCCATTTTTTTAAGCTCTTCCCCATTTCTTTTACACGGCTTTCTTAAACCTTTCAATCGCCTCATCGATCTCTTCTTTCGTAATATTTAAAGGCGGAAGAAGTCTTACTACATCTTTTGCCGTTAGAACGAGAAGTCCTTCGTCGAGACATTTTTTAGAGACTTCTTTTGCATTGTCTTTTTTTAGCACGATTCCGATCATCAGTCCCATATGGCGGACTTCTTTCACTTCCTCTAGTTCTTCCAGTTTCTGTGCGAAATAATCGCCCTTTTCTTTTACTTTGGCGATGAAGTCATCCTTCTCTATCTCTTCTAAGGTATAAAGCCCTGCTGCACAGGATATCGGGTTTCCGCCGAAGGTGCTGCCGTGGGCTCCTTGTGTTAATACATTTTCCAATCCTTCGGTGCATAAACAAGCGCCGATGGGAAGTCCTCCGCCCAGTCCCTTAGCAAGAGTGATAATATCTGGTTTTACGTCATAATTTTCAAAGCAGTACAGGCTTCCTGTTCTTCCGATACCTGTTTGTACTTCGTCTACGATAAATAAAAGATCCTTTTCTCTGCAGAGTTTTTCAATATCTTGAACAAGTTTCTTGTCTAGGATATTGACTCCTCCTTCTCCCTGGATGCATTCGATAAAGACGGCACAGGTTTTGTCGCTGATTTTCTCTTTAATCGCTTCGATGTCTGGTTTTGCATAAGCAAAGCCTTCCGTAAAAGGATAAAAATACTGGTGGAAGCTGTCTTGTCCTGTCGCCGCAAGTGTGGTTATGGTTCTTCCATGGAAAGACTGCTCTAAGGTGATGATTTCGTTACGTTCTTTAGAATACTTGTCGGTACTGTATTTTCGGGCAAGCTTGATGGCGCATTCGTTTGCCTCTGCCCCGCTGTTTGCGAAAAAAACTTTGTTAAAGGAAGAATCTTTACAAAGCTTTTCTGCAAGTTTTGTTGCAGGATAAGTATAGTATAAGTTTGAAGTATGTTGTAATGTACCTGCCTGATCGCAGACAGCCTTTACCCAGCCCTCGTCGCAGAAACCTAAAGCATTTACCCCGATCCCTGCGCCTAAGTCGATATATTCTTTTCCTTCCGAATCTTCTACATACACTCCCTTGCCTTTCTTTAAAACGATATCTAAACGGCCGTAAGTGTTCATGATGTTTTGATTGCTTATTTCTTTTATATTCATAATAATCCTTTCTTAGTAGATCATTGTTCCTATACCAGTGTCTGTCAAAAGCTCGATTAAGATAGAATGTTTCTTTGTTCCGTCAATAATGTGGGCATTAAGAACTCCGTTTTCTATGGCGCTGACACAGCAGTCCAGTTTTGGAATCATGCCCCCTGTAATAATTCCCTCTTCTTTTAATTTCGGAATGTCTTTTATATCAATCTGATTGTATAAAGTAGAAGGATCCTTTGGATCTTCCATCACACCGAGTACATCGGTCATAAGGATAAGCTTCACCGCGTTGAGGGATTGTGCAATTTCTGCTGCAGCAATATCCGCATTGATATTATAGACTACATTTTTTTCTGTTCCGTTGGCAATGGTTGCGATTACACAGATATATCCTTTATCGATATTGTCTAACAAAAGATTATTGTGAACTTCTGTGATTTTTCCTACATAGCCGATATCTGGATCCGACTGGAGCTTTTCAGCCACCAGCATATTTCCGTCCAATCCGCAGAGACCTAAGGCCTTCCCGCCGATCTGCTCGATATACTGAACCAGCCTTTTATTAATCTTACCCGCTAGAACCATCTGAACCACATCCATAGTTTCCTGATCCGTTACTCGAAGCCCCTCTATAAATTCTGATTTTTTGCCGATTCTTTCCAAAGTTTCGGCGATAAAAGGCCCTCCGCCGTGAACAAGGATAATATTGATTCCCACAAGCTGAAGTAAAACCATATCCTCTATGACAGCTTCCATCAAATCCTCGTCGATCATGGCGTTTCCGCCGTATTTAATAACGATAGTCTGGCCGGCGAACTTTTGTATATAAGGAATGGCCTGGATAAGGACCTGAGAGCGTTCGTCCATATCTATTTTAAAAGTATCCATGTCTTCTCCTTTAAGATCTGTAGTCTCCATTAATTTTTACATAATCATAAGTAAGATCGCAGCCGTAAGCTTCGGCGCTTTCTTCCCCGTCTTGAAGCTCCACTTTAATGGTCACTTCCTCTTGTTCTAATATTTTCTTCGCAAGATCTTCATCGAAGTCTAAACCGTAGCCTTTTTCGCAGACCTGGATCTCCCCTGCGGAAGAAAGGATAGATACATCGATTCCGTAGATATCCATTTCTGCATCGCTGTATCCCAATGCACAGAGGATTCTTCCCCAGTTCGCGTCTTCACCAAAGATTGCCGCTTTTAAAAGACTGGAAGAAACTACGGATTTTGCTGCAGCACGGGCGTCTTTCTTCGTCTTCGCTCCTGTTACAGAACAGATCAAAAGCTTTGTTGCCCCTTCCCCGTCTCCTGCGATTTTTTTCGAAAGCGTTTTTGCGCAGTATCGGTATGCTTCTACAAAAGCTCTATAGTCATCGTTTTCTTCTGTGATTTCAGGATTGCCGACTTTTCCAGATGCCAAAATCATCAGCATATCATTGGTAGAAGTGTCCCCGTCTACAGAAACCATATTAAACGTATCTTCTACAACATCTTCAGTGGCTTTTTTGATCATCTCGGAAGAAATCGCGATATCTGTTGTAATAAATGCAAGCATTGTGCCCATATTCACATGGATCATACCGCTTCCCTTGGCAATTCCCCCCATCGTAACTGTTTTGCCGCCGATTTCGAACTCGCAGGCAACTTCTTTCGGATAGGTGTCAGTAGTAAGGATAGCTTCAGATGCATTTTTTCCTCCTTCTTTTGAAAGGATCGGCTTTAACATCTCTACTCCTTTTCGAATCGGTTCAATAGGAAGAGACTGGCCAATAACGCCGGTAGAAGCTACTAGTACATCTTCATTCTTAATATTAAGAGCATCGGCAGTGATCTGGCACATCTCTTCAGCTACTTCCAAACCGTCTTTTGTACAAGTGTTGGCGATATAGCTGTTGATAATAATCGCTTGAGCCTTGCCGTCTTCTAGATGGCTTTTCGTTACAGGAATCGGAGCGCCTTTTACTTTGTTTTTCGTATAAACACCTGCAGCGCTGCAGAGATTTTCGCAGAAAATAAGAGCTAAATCTTTTCTCTTTTTATTATAATGGCGTATAGAGCAGCAGACCCCTTCTGCTGTAAAGCCCTTGGGTGCTGTAATATTTCCTTCAATCGTCTTTATTGTCATAAATCCTCCTTAGAATGCCGGCGGCATAATTTCTAATCCTGTTTTTTCGTCTAAACCAAATAGAATATTCATATTTTGTATCGCTTGTCCTGCTGCCCCTTTGACCATGTTGTCGATGGCAGAAACAGTCACTAATGTTTTTGTATGTTCATCGATATGAACAGAGATGTCGCAAAGGTTTGAATATCTTACATTGTGGATATTCGCTACATTTCCCTGAGCCAGTACTCGGACAAAATACTCGTCTTTATAATAATTTTCATATATTTCCTGCAATTCTTCAATAGAAATATCTTTTTTCAATCGGCTGTAGCAGGTAGCGAGGATTCCTCTGTTTGCAGGAATCAGATGAGGAACAAAGGTTACTGTTGCGTTTTCTCCGCTTAGTATGGATAACGTCTGTTCGATTTCAGGACTGTGGCGGTGGTTTGCCACTTTATAAGGATGGAAACCTTCATTCATAACAGGGTAATGTGTCGTCATAGTTAAAGATCTTCCAGCACCTGTCACACCGCTTTTACAGTCGCAGATAATGTTCTGCATTTCGATAAGACCAGCATCGACAGCTGGAGCAAGTCCCAAAGGAACAGCTGTTGTATAGCAGCCTGGATTTGCGATAAGCTTCGTGTTTTTAATCTCATCTCTGAAAAACTCCGGCAGACCGTATACCGCCTTCTTATGAAGTTCTTTATTCGTAAACTTCCCGTCATACCATTTTTCATAGGTCTCTTCTTCTTGCAGACGGAAGTCGGCTCCCAAGTCCACAAAGACCTTTCCTTTATTGATAACCTTTTCTGCGATCTCTTGAGAGAGACCATGAGGAAGGGCCGCAAAGACTACATCGCTTCGTTCTACAACATCCTCTTGATTTTCGCAGATCTGTGTATTTAATTTAGTATAGCTTGGATAAACGGAATTCAGAAGATCCCCTTCGAAACTAACAGAACTGATCGCTGCGATCTCTGCTTCTGGATGATTGAATAATAATCGTACAAGCTCTGCCCCTGCATAACCTGTTGCGCCAATAATACCTACCTTAATCATAATAACCTCCATATTTTGTACAAAAAAACTCGTCTCAAATAGAGACGAGTTATACCCGTGGTGCCACCTCAGTAAGTCCGAATAAGGACCCGCTTATATCATAACGTCGATCGAACGGCAGAAAATACTCCCACATTTTCTTCTCTGCATCTCGGAAGCTCTTTTCTATACTGTTCATCCTGCAGGGTTTCCACTTTATCCCCGTTCTCTGTGAGTGAATTCCAATATATACTCTCTTCTTCTCAGATTTTAAATTACTCTCATTATATAATAACAGGGCTATTTGTCAAGAAAGGAGATGAAAAGAAGTGTGGCCGATCATTTCTAGCCAAGAACGGAAAATATCGTTCTTGGGAAATGAGTGGCATGAGACCTGCGTCCAAATCAAAATACCTGATTTGGGCTAGGGCTTCAAAATGTGAGAGTGGGGAGAGGGGAGTTATGGAAGAAACGTGAAACGTGTTTCTATTAAGAAATAAATAAGAGATAAGGAATTTTTTGAAAGTTTTAGAATATAATTGTTATATTTTGGAAAACAGGATATAAATAGAGTAAACAGATATATACAGGAGGGTAATATGAAAACTTTAATTGTAGTGGACTGTCAAAACGACTTTATTTCTGGAAGTTTAGCCTGCTTAAATGCAGAGGAAGCCGTAGAATATATCGTAAAGTATATCAATGACAACGATGTTCGAGTTGTATATTCCTGCGACTGGCATAGTGAATATAATAAGTCTTTTGAGATAAACGGCGGAATTTGGCCTGTACACTGTGTAGAAAATACATGGGGAGCGGAACTCAGCGAAAAGTTTAAAGAAGTAAAATACACCGACCAGTCCCCTATTCCAGACAATATTTATAAAAAAGGACAAGACGATAAAGTAGAAGAATACTCCGCCTACTACGCCCAAAACCCAAAAGGAGAAAAAATAGCCGATATCGAAGCAGAAGAATTCATAGTAGCCGGCATCGCCAGCGAATACTGCGTAAGAGAAACCGTATTAGAACTTTTAAAGAATGGCAAAAACGTCAGTATTTTAAAAGAAGGATTGGGCTATGTTGATAAAGCAGAACATGATAAAAATCTTGAAACCTTGAAAGAGAAAGTAACTGTTTTGAAATAAAGAGGAACAGAGTAGGAGAGTGGAAGAGTGAGAGAGTATAAGAGTGGAGTTGAGGTGGAAAAATAGAAAAATTCTTTTTTTCTTCTTATGTTTGCAAAAGCATATTTTTATACCATAGTTTGTTGTAAGAAACTAAAATAATAGTGTAGAAGATTAATAGATTTATTATTGGAGGATAATAATGGCAGAAAGTATTGCATACGAGAAAAGTAAAAATTTTTCTATCAGTGTTATTCAAATTTATAATTATTTATGTGATACAAAAAGAGAATACGTTATGTCAAAACAATTATTAAGATCAGCAACGAGTATAGGAGCCAATTTGGCAGAATCAAAATATGCTGTCAGTAAAAAAGATTTTTTAAATAAAGTATATATTGCACTTAAAGAAGCAGCTGAAACAAAATACTGGCTTGAAATACTTTATGAAACGCATTATTTAAACAAGAATGATTTTGATTCATTAGTAATAGAATGTATAGAGCTAATACATATACTAAATGCTACAACTAAAACTATAAAATCGCAATTTACTTCATTTTAGATATTGTTAAGAGACTGTGTAATATTTTGTGTATAGAACCTCCTGATTAGGGTAAAGAAAAACTAATCAGGAGGAATTTTTTATGCCAAGAAAAAGACCCGAATCAAGAGGAAGTAAAATA
>NZ_JBQKLI010000023.1:0-24147 GCF_052116305.1 Gallicola sp. Sow4_E12
GTTCATCTCCTCAGTTAGGTATTTGTGTGGTACTTATATTTTAACCGAGGACGAGCATTTTGGCTCATTTTTATTTGAAGTTTCTTTTTACACCATTATACGGACTTTATCTATCCTATAGATCTTATTTCCTAAAGACATAACAGTAACCGCATTATTTTTACCTAATGTACTCTTGAATCATTACTCAAATCATTATTATATTCACAGTACCCTCCTCTATAATTAATAATTTTTATATTTATATATGTTTTATGATCTTGCAAATATAGTTACTGTAGAGATAAATAATTGGTTCAATTTCTACACATCAGTTACTTTTACGAACTATATTTTTTGGTATAGTAATACAAGTCAAGGGGAAATCCCTTAATTTCAATTTATAAACAAAAATTCAACATTTTGAACCAACAATTATATGTTTCATTAAATCGTATAATTGTTCTATATCAAAAGGATCAAAAAATTGTACTTTCTCATAACCATCTAAAATCTCATGAGAAAAAGCACAATCTGATGCGAGAATTGGAGATTTGTGCATACTAGCTTCAAGCATCGGTAAACCAAATGTTTCAATATAAGATGGAAAAATCAAAATTGATTTACTATAATAATCATAAACATCTTCTATATTTATTTTCCCTATAAATTGAATTGGTAAGTTTTGTTTTTTGCACATTTTATGAAGCCTATTAATATTCGGATTTTCATTTCCATCAAGAGTAAATACCACTGTGAAATTATTAATATTTTGATCAATCAACTTTTTAACAGCTTTAACGATAACTTCATGATTTTTATACTCCAACGCACTAGATGGGTAGAAAAACTGCCTATTTATCATATCTTCTTGCTTATAGTATTTGTTTACGATGATATTTATATCCGGCTGTATTATTTCAAACTTATTTGGATCAGTTTCTACTTTTTGCAAGCACGCTTCCTTCATCCACTTAGTCTGAACAATTACTTTATCTGCATTCTTTATAGATTTAAAAATCATTCTACTAATTATATTTTGATATATCCAAAATTTAGGATTTTCAGTCAAACGATACCTTTTTTCTACGAAAGGAAGTGGTTGATGTAGATATAAAGTTTGTTTTACGTTTACATTTTGAATAGTAGTATTTTGCAATGACAATATTTCATCTATTTTATATTCCTTTACTAACTTAGGAGCAACAAATTTATCAAAATATAATCTATGAAACCAACTTTTTTTTACCCATGGAAAATTCACAACTTTAACATTCATTTTAGATTTTAAAATAGGGGTACTTATTATAAATATCCATTCGTTTTCAGTGTCTTTAACAGCTTTATCATAATATTGATTTAGTATGGTTAATGCTCCCCCGCTGTCTGCGGGAACATCAAATACCATAATTTTCATTATTATTTCCTCCAAATAACTCTATTTATATAATCAGTATAACTAAGAATAATTCTTAAAACTTTGCTAGATACATTTGGCTTATTATAATCTTCAACGCATCTCAATGAATTATTATTTTGCGTTTCTAACACTTTCAATCCCTGAATTATTCTCTCACTATTTAAACCTACCATCATAACTGAAGCTTCTTCCATCGCTTCCGGTCTTTCATGGGCTTGTCTTATGTTTAATGCTTTAAAACCTAATATAGATGATTCTTCACTGATTGTCCCGCTATCACTTAATACTGCTTTCGATTTTATTTGAAGTTTATTATAATCATTGAAACCTAATGGTTTTAAGGTTTGAATTAAAGGATTCAGTCTTATTCCTTTTTGATCGATCATTTTCTTCGTTCTAGGATGAGTGCTTATAATAATAGGGAATTCGTATTTCTCAGCGATATGATTTAGACTATCAAATAAATTTATAAAATTCTCCTCAGAATTAATATTTTCTTCTCTATGGGCTGATACTACAAAGTACTTTCCTTCTTCTAAATTTAGTCTCTTTAGTACATCCGAATTTTTAATATCTTCTTTTCTAGAATTTAAAACTTCAAACATTGGGCTTCCAGTTTTAATCACTCTATCCGCCGAAATACCTTCTGCTATAAGATAATCCCTAGCAATCGTGCTATAAGGCATATTGATATCAGAGATATGATCAACAATTTTACGATTGGTCTCTTCTGGAACTCGTTGATCAAAACATCTATTTCCAGCTTCCATATGAAAAACCGGAATATGTCTTCGTTTCGCTGCTATAGCTGCTAAGCAGCTGTTTGTATCTCCTAAAATTAAAAAGGCTTCCGGGTTTTCTTTTTCTAAGATCGGATCTATATTTATCAATAAATTGCCGATCGTTCCCATTGGTGTACCATCTGCTGAATTTAGAAAGTAATCTGGTTTTCTTAGTTTAAAATCTTCAAAAAACACTTCATTTAATTCATAATCATAGTTCTGACCTGTATGTACTAGAATATGCTCTATCGCTTTACTATCTTCTAATCTATTGATTACAGCAGAAAGACGGATAATCTCTGGTCTTGTTCCCACTACAGTCATTACTTTAAGCTTTTTCAATTTTAGACCTCCAAAAAATACGTATCTGGATTTTCAGGATCAAAACATTCATTCACCCACATAAAAGTGACTAAATCATCTTCGCCGTCATTTATAATATTATGAGTGTATCCTACCGGGATATCCACTACTTCTATCTTATCTCCTGAGACTGAATATTCGATCACTTCATCACTATCGATTTTTCGAAATTGTATTCTGCCAGTCCCTTTTACTACTACAAACTTTTCGTTTTTCGTATGATGCCAATGATTTCCTTTTGTAATACCAGGTTTCGATATATTTACAGAGAATTGTCCGGCATTTTGCGTTCTGATAATCTCTGTAAAAGAACCTCTGTTATCTTTATGCATGGTTAAAGGATAAGAAAAATCATCTTTCGGTAAAAAGCTTAAATAAGTACTATAGAGTTTTTTTACAAAATCATTGCCCATATCAGGCACTACTAAATTCTCTCTGCTTTCTTTAAAGCTTTGAATCTGTTTTGCAATATAGCCTAATGTCGTTGTATATTTTACTGGAGCTTCATAAAATTCTCCGACTTTATTTCCTTTTCCTTCCATGGCGGAAATAAATTCCTTCACTACATCATCAATATAGGAAAGCTCCATTTTATGATTGGGATCATTAACTTGGATCGGTATATCTCTAGTAATATTATGACAAAAGGTTGCAATCACTGTATTGAAATTAGGCTTGCTCCATTTTCCAAAAATATTCGGCAGTCTGTAAATTAGTACTTCATTGCCCTGCTCTTCGCTTTTCTTTAAAGCAACTTCTTCCCCTTGTTTCTTAGTCTTTCCATAGATATTATCTCGTTCTGCTTGAATCGAGGAGCAGATTAATACCTTTGCTTTTTTATTATTATTTTCTTTTAATGCTCTGAAGATATCTTCAATAAAATTCGTATTATTCTTAGTAAAATCACCTTCATTTTCAGATCTGTTTTCACCGGCAGTATTAAAAATAAAATCAACATCTTTTGTATAATTAACTAATTTATCATAAGTATTGGATCGTCCTATTTCTTTAATATCTATATACTCATGATTTTTTAACTCGCAGATCAAGTTTTTACCTACAAATCCTTTTGAACCTGTGACCAATATTTTCATCGATTCCTCCAAGCTTCCAGTTCTTTTCTAACATAACCTAATGTCATTAGTTTTTCTTTTATTTCTGAAACAGTCAGGATTTTAGTATTGTTGCTGTTATATTCTTCACTAGAGGATAACTTCGCATCACCCTCATCCATATATTTATCATAATTTAAGCTGCGGTTATCACATGGAACACGATAATAAGCCCCTTTATCTTCAGAGACGATGTATTCCTCTTTAGTTAATAAAGTTTCACTTTGTTTTTCTCCGTGCCTTGTTCCTATTATCTTAACTGGTGCTTCAACTTCAAAAAGTTCTAATACCGCTTGAGCTAACTCTTTAATAGTAGATGCTACTGATTTTTGAACCCATATATCACCTGCTTTTGCATATTTGAATGCTTCTACAACTAAATCTACCGCTTCATCAAGACTCATCAAAAATCTTGTCATTTCTGGATCAGTTACTGTTAGCGGTTTTCCTTCTTTTATTTGATTAATAAATAATGGAATTACCGATCCACGAGAAGCCATAACATTTCCATATCTTGTACAGCAAATCGTTGTGCGATCTGAATCTACGTCTCTTGCTTTAGCAACAATTACTTTTTCCATCATAGCCTTTGAAATTCCCATGGCATTAATTGGATAAGCAGCTTTATCTGTGGATAAGCACACAACTTTCTTTATCCCTTGCTCTATAGCAACAGATAAAACATTATCCGTTCCGACAATATTTGTCTTTACTGCTTCCATAGGAAAAAACTCGCAAGAAGGAACCTGTTTTAAAGCTGCTGCATGAAAAACAAAGTCCACCCCATACATAGCATCCCGTATGCTGTTGCGATCTCGTACATCCCCGATGTAGAACTTTAACTTATCATTAAAATATTTTTTTCTCATATCATCTTGTTTTTTTTCATCTCGCGAAAATATTCTAATTTCTTTAAAGTCTTTATCTAAAAACTTATTCATCACAGCATTTCCAAAAGATCCTGTTCCACCAGTAATAAGCAATATTTTGTCATCAAACATGTTCATTAACTTCCTTTTCCATAAATTTGTTTAGTCGTTTCATAAACAACGTTTTTTTAAAGTTCTTTTCATAAAAATCTAGTGAATTATCTGCTAAAATTTTCTTTTTAGCATAGCTTAATTCATAGAATTCAACAATTATATTAGCTAATCCAACGGGATCTTCTGCTTGTACACAATATCCACAATTCGCTTCATTAATGAGTCTATTTACAGCTCCATTAATTGAACCGATAACCGGCTTTCTGACAGCCATATAGGACTGCATCTTATTAGGAATAGTATAAGATACAATATCATTATCTTTTAAAGTAATCAGCATTGCATCTGCCTTATTATAAAATTCAGGCATCTCCTCTAATGATCTCTGCCCGTAAAATTTTATATTAGATAGCTCCTTATCTTTAGCGTACTTTTTCAGAGGATCTTTTTCAGACCCATCTCCTACAATATGAAAAATAATATCCCCATATGAGGATAGCAGCTCTGCTGCTTTTACAATGGTCTCTACACTTTGCATATGCCCAATGTTCCCTGCAAATAGAAGATCCATACCATCAGTACTGCATTTATATTCTTTCGGGCGAAACATATCTTCAGCATAATTATATAAGCATTCATTATTTTTATATATGCCTAACTCTTGATGGAAATATTCTATAAACAAGGGCGATGTAACAATTATTTTATCTGCTTGATTGTAAATTCTTTTAGAAATTATCTTAGCCATATTAAATATTTTCGAATTTTTATTAACACCGCCTGCCATAATACTTTCGGGCCATAAATCTAGACAGTATAGAATAAAAGGAATTTTTTTTCTTGCTTTAATAATCGCCGCTGGAATGGCCATCGTTATTGGTGAAAGCTGATAGCATAATACAATATCATATTCATTTTTATCTAATAAAGCTTTCAACGAAGCTGATATACAAAAAGATACATAATTCATAAATAGTTGAACTTTTGATTTTCCTCTTTCAATGAGCCATGCTCTTTTAATAATAACACCGTTTATTTTCTGCCTCCTATTCTTAAACCAACGATACCCAGGATATATTTTCCCTTTAGGATAATTAGGAAGACCTGTTAAAACGGTAACTTCATGTCCTTCTTTTACTAGTGTTTCAGCAATATCTGTGATTTTAAATTGTTCTGGATAATAAGATTGGCATACAAATAATATTTTCATTCTTTTTCCTATAAATTGTTTTAATCTATATTATAAATTTAAGCTTTACTCCTCATAATTATCTTTATAGATCCTTCTTTTTTTATTTTCTTTATGACCTTTGCGGATAATCACTGTAGGAACAGTCAAAAGGAAAATCTTTAGATCTTCTTTAAAGGATATCTCTTTGCAATACTTTTCATCATATAGCACTTTGCGATCTATATCGACTTCATCTCTTCCATTTACCTGAGCATAGCCAGTAATGCCAGGCAGCAGTTCTAATACCCCTAGACGTTCTCTCTCAGCAATTAGTCTTCTTTCTTCATAGATAACTGGTCTTGGGCCAACAAAACTCATGTCACCCTTTATAATATTAAATAATTGAGGTATCTCGTCTAAGCTTGAAACTCTAATTAAGTAACCTAATGGAGAAATATACTTTTGTACGTCTATAAACTCTCTTGTAGAAAGATTACTGGGTGCTTGAGAACTCATACTTCGGAATTTATAAAGTATAAATGGCTTTTTATCTTTGCCACATCGAACTTGCTTAAATATTGCTGGTGCATGTGGCTCTTCGATTTTTATAGCTAGCCAAATCACTATAAATAAAGGTAAAAATAGTATAGTTAGAAATATCGCTAATATAAAATCAAATATTCTTTTGAAGTATTTTATATACATAATATATTCCCTTTATCCTTTAATCATTATAAATATCTTATAAACACCATAAAAAGTAAATACTATTTACTTTTTATGTCGAAGCCTTATTTAATGATCTGTTGTATCTCATTCTTAATTTCATCTATACTATTGTCCGCTGGAACAAACATATATAAATCATGCCCCGGCATGGCATAAGAAGGTAGTCCGCTTTGTGCTGATCCCTGAAGCTGAATTCCTTGGATATTCCAGCTGCTGTTTGTTTTAATTTGATTATTTACCAGTTCTATCACTTTAGCAGTGGGCATATTTGTCTCAGAAGAATCTGACATTATATCTAACACCTTTGTGTAGTTTAATAAAACGGAAGGATTCATTCCTTTTTGAATAATGGCTTTTAATATTTTTTCATGGTTTCGACCTCTTGCCATATCACCGTCGGATAAATTATATCTTTCTCTTGCAAAGGCTAAGGCTTGTTCGCCGTTTAAATGAATCGTACCTTGTTTAAAGTGGTGTTGTCCGCCATTCGTTGTGAATTCCTGATCGTTTTGAACATCAATTCCACCGATAAGATCTACTAGTTTCACTAAAGTAGAAAAGTTCACTCTTCCATAGTAATTAATATTGGTATTAAACAAATTCTCTAAAGTCGCAACAGAACTTCCCACTCCATAAATTCCGGAGTGCGTTAATTTATCATACTGATTCTTTCCGCCGCCGGCTATTTTTACATAGCTGTCTCGAGGGATAGTAGTGATCAATATTTTATGGGTTTTAGGATTCACTGTAACTAGTAAGTTTACGTCTGTACGAGAAACCGTTGAGATAGAACCATATGTATCGATCCCGCTGATATACATGGTAAAAGGTTCGTTTTCTCCAACATCCTTTTTAATATCTTTGTTTTTTACGGTGACTTCTTTTGAATCGATACTCTTAATTCGTTCTTCGAAATCAGGATATTTTTCTTTGATGAGATCCATATAGGCATCATTGATGAGGAGAGCTTCTCCTTTTCCCTTCATAAGATCGTCTACTGCAGCCATATAGTCTTTTGAATTTTTATATTCTTTCGCACCGTAGAGCTCTAAGCTTTCTTTGTCTTGGTCTAAGGAAGCTATGATTTGTCCTTCGGATATATCTTCAGGAGAATTGGAATCTGAGTCTTTTAATGTTACTAAAGAAAGACCTACTTGCTCCTCTTCTTGGTTTTCGTTGATTTTTCCAAGGGCTGCTAAACTTTGATTCGCATAATAGCCGGCAGCTCCGTTTCCTATTAGGATCATTACCGTAAGAAGTCCCAGCAGTACTTTTCTTTTTTTCGACCCTGCTTTTTTTAATAGTAAATAACCCAGTACTGCCTCTATGAGTATCATCACTGCGAAATAGACTATACGATAATTCGTCGGCAATAGATTATATGAAATAATAATAAAGGATAGAAAAGCAAATACTATTAAGTTCAAAAGATAAAGTCCGATTCCAATTTTGTTTTTCTTGTCCATTTTTGTTCCTCCTGATTACGATAAGATGGAAGGTTTACGCTTCTTCGCTGTAGTTGTAATAATAGTAGTCGTATTTTTTACCGGTTCTTTTAACTCCGTTAAGTACTACACCTAGAATATTCGCATTTACTTTTTCTAGTTTTTCTTTTGCGAATTGTACTGATTCGACCAAGGTTTCTCCCTGTCTGCAGACAAGAAGCGTTCCTTCTACTATTGTTGAAAGAATCGCAGCATCTGTTACAACTCCTACCGGCGGTGCATCGATAAGTACGAAATCGTATTTTTCTTTCATTTTACCGATGAATTTTTTCATCTGTTCTGAAGATAGAAGTTCTGACGGGTTCGGCGGAATAGGTCCTGAAGTGATGATATGTATTCCTGGAACTTCTGGTATCATTTGAATTCTGTTTCCTTCTTCTCCGTTATCCATAAGGATATTCGTTAGACCATTGCTCTCTGCAACTTCAAAATATTTATGAATCGTTGGTTTTCTTAAGTCTGCATCGATTAATAAAACTTTTTGATCCGCATGCGCCATAGTGATCGCTAAGTTTACCAGCACTGTACTTTTTCCTTCATCGGGATTGGAAGAAGTCATCACGATAGACTTGATGTTTTTATCGATATTTGCAAACTGAATATTTGTACGAAGGGTTCTGAAGGCTTCCGCTGTGGTGGATTTTGGATCGTTTAATGCTATTTTTGTATAGGTTTTTTCTTTTTTATTCTTTCTTGCCATTTTATTTATCCTTTCCACCAATTACTGGAATGCTTCCGATTACCGTAAGACCGATTTTTTCTTCGATATCTTCCGGTGTTTTTACAGTTTTATCTAGAATTTCTTTTAGTAAAGCAATCATCATCCCTATAATCATACCGATGATAGCGCCTAAGGCTGTGTTTAAAATAATACGAGGAGCTATCGCCTCTTCCGGCTCTACTGCATAGTCTACGACTTGAATATTATCGATCTTCATCGCATCCACTACTGTGTCGGAAAAGATAGAAGCTGTTTCGTTTGCGATATCTTTTGCTCTTAAGGCATTTGTATCTCGAACGACGATTCGGATGACTTCTGTATCGTTTACCAAGTTTACATTGACCTTTTCTTTAAAGGTTTCAAAATCCATCTCAAGCCCTAAGTTTTCATTTACCTTTTCTGCTACGGAACGGCTTTTAATAAGCTCTGCATAGGTTCCTACAAGCTTTTGGTTGAACAAGATGTCGTTTACATTAAGATCTTTTTCTGCCTGATAGCCTTCCGGTCTTCCTACTAAAAGTGTTGTAAAGGTTTCATACTGTTTCGGTAAAATAGAGCTGATCCCAAAGGCTGCCCCTGCTCCTAGAGCTGTTAAAAGCAGAATAAGAAGCAATCTCTTGCGTAATATTCCAAATAATTCCGATAAACTGATTTCTCTTTCTTCCATTCTTTCCATCCTTCGTTTAATTATTGTTTGTCTGCTGCTGATTTGTATTTGTGTTTGAATTTGTATTGTTGGCAGGGGTATTTCCTTCTACCGGCTGAACATAATCTCCGATAACATATCCTTCTGCTCCCCCGTCTGCAGTTCTCACATGATACCACTGAGTGTTATTCGCTCCTGTCTGGGTATCTAGTACCGTAAGCTCTTCCCCGTTCATAACAGTTCGAATAATCGCAGAGTTTGTATTCATCTGCTGGCGGATAATAAGGGAGTCTGCAGTAACCCGCACTCTTTGAGTTGTATTTGTTTCAATTTCTTCATTTTCATTATTTTGAGTGTTAGCAGGCGTTTCTGACTGAGGTTCCACTGTTTCTTTTTCCAGAGCTTCCTTGCCTGTTTCTTTAATCGGTACATATGTATCCTCTTCTTGCTGGCAGGCCGTTAGAAAAAGGACAAGGGATGCTAGCATTATGAACTTTTTGACTTTTTTCACGCTTTCTCTCCTATTTTCTTTGTAAACTATTTTATAACTAACTAATATCATACCAAAAATTTGTTGAAAAATCTTTGAAATTCAGCTGTTTTTTAAGTTTTTTTGAAATTTTAATGAATTTTTTCGATATTAGTACGTTTTTTATATATAAAATACGGCTTAATTGATAATGACTGTTGATTTTGATAACTAAATTCAGAAATTCAAGATTTTTTAATAAAAAATATTTATCTATTTTACAGTACTGTTTCTCTATTTATCATTATAAAATAAAGTACTATCTTCCTAGTAGGATAACTCTATTTCTCTTGCAGCATAGTTATTGGTAAAAAATTTGAATCTCGCTTCCCATAATTCACAATTCAACTCCGGGGTCAGGGGTACCTTTATTTGTTTATGCGTCTTTCTAACAATCTTCTTTACTCCTGCTCCTAAACCGTAAAACACTTACCTATGTTCTGACACAAGCTGCTTTCCCGTGTCGTGATCAGACCTCAGACTCTCAGGTTGTCCCCCCTATGCCCTATATCCTATTACCTGCTACCTACTTACAAATACTCCAATATCACTTTCCACTGTTCTTCAAGTCTTTCCATACTATAAGAAGCATTGGCAGGGCTTGTGGATGGCAGAAGATGGGCTTCTCGTTTCATCTTCTTGGTCACGATATCGTAGGACTTTCGTCCATTGCAGAAGATGGCCTTGATGTCTCCTGTTTCTAAGATGGGGCTGAGGTCTGATGGGGTGATGTTTTTCATAGAAACATCCGATGAGCCTGTAATGTCGCAAGCCTCTGCCGCATCATACAAAGCGATACCGTGTTTTAAGATCATGGCTTTCTTTTCTTCTATAGTCTCCGGTTTTTCTTCCTTTAAGAGTCTGGCTAAAAGAGGCCAAAATCGGTTCTGGGGATGCCCGTAAAAGAATGCCGCTTCCCGGCTTTTTACAGAAGGGAAGGATCCTAAGATCAAAATTTTTGAATGTTCATTATATACCGGGTCAAAATTGTGTTGTATCATCGTTTGATTCTCCTTGTTTTGCAAAAAAAGAGAAGACTTTCGTCTCCTCCTTATTTTTATTTGTCTTCTAATTCTTTTTCGATCAGATACTGGTTCGCTGTGATGATGGCTAGTTTATAGACATCTTTTTGGGAACAGCCTCTGGAAAGGTCGGATACTGGTTTGTTTAAGCCTTGAAGGATCGGTCCGATGGCTTCGAATCCGCCTAGTCGTTCTGCTATTTTATAGCCGATATTTCCTGCTTGAAGGTCTGGGAAGATGAATACATTTGCTTTTCCGGCCACTTTAGATCCTGGGGCTTTTCTCTGGCCTACAGATTCAATAAGTGCGGCGTCAAACTGCATTTCTCCGTCGATATCAAGGTCAGGTCTTTTTTCTTGGGCGATTCTTGTGGCTTCTGCTACTACATCTACTAGCTCATGCTCTGCAGAGCCTTTTGTAGAGAAGCTCAGCATAGCAACTTTTGGATAGATTTTGAAAAGTTTCGCTGTTTCTGCTGTTTGGATCGCTGTGTCTGCAAGCTGTTCTGGAGTCATTTTAATGTTGATTCCTACGTCTGCAAACATGAATCTTTGTCCGACAGGTCCTTTCATCAGCATGGATCCGCTGACTAAAGAGACTCCTGGTTTTGTTTTAATAATTTGAAGAGCTGGTCTTACAGTGTCTCCTGTGGAATGAACAGCACCGCTTACCATTCCGTCAGCTTTTCCAAGATATGTCATCATAGTTCCGTAGTAGTTCGGATCTTTTAAGATTTCGCGGGCTTGTTCAATGGTTGCTTTTCCTTTTCTTCTTTCCACAAATTTTTCAACCATTTCTTCGAAATCTTCTGCTTCAGAAGGATCAATGATAGTGATATCTGTTAAATCGTATCCGTGCTCTTTTGCCACGCTGTCGATTTCTTTTTTATTTCCTAAAAGGATCGGGATGAGGTATCCGTCGTTGTAGAGTCTGGATACGGCTCCTAGAATTCTTTCGTCTTCTCCTTCTGGAAATACGATTTTTACGTCTTTTTCTTTTAGCTGTTCTTTCATTTCTTCATAGACTGTGTTATCCATGATGCCTCCTAATTTTTTAGTTTTGTTACTTATTTATTCTACCCTATTGTATAGGGAATTCTCCATTGATTGCCATAGTTAATGCTTGTTTTTCTTCGTCGGAGAGTTTGATCTTCGACTTTCCGTCTCGTATATATTTTGCAAAGGATGTGGACTGTTCTCTTCCATACAGACTTGTGATCATAATGCCGTTGTTAAAACTGTCCAGTATTACCATAGTATAGGAAAGTTCATTGTTGGAATCTGGAAAGGCGTCATAACGGACATAGCCCAGCTTCTGAAGAGAGAACTGCACTTTCGTGTTCATTTCTTTCTGGGAGCGAAGGCTGTCATCGAGCTTCTTTCGGAATTCGTCCAATTCTTCTCCATGAGAGCGGATGAGCCCTTCCATATCCATGTCTCCTTTTCCTCTTAACAAATGATCGTATCGTCTTTTCAAACGGTTGATCTTTGTATTTAAAAAGAAAAGTCTGGAGTAGGCTGCTATCATCAAGAGCGCAAGTATTATAAAGAGGAAAAAACTGGCTGTTTGGACAAATAATCTAAATTCTTCCATTCTATCTTTCCTCCTTCGCAATTTTTTCTACTGCCTGGATGGTTTCTTGTATTTCTTCTTCTGTGTTGAAATAAGAAAGGCTGAATCGTACGGCTCCCAGTTCCAATGTCCCGATGGTTTTATGGGATAAGGGAGCACAGTGAAAACCGGCTCTTACGGCGATACCCATGTCGTTAAGACGATCTGCCGCTTCGGAGGAATCTTTTCCTTTTATATTTATAGTAACTACCGGTCCCTGATTTTTCCCTCCGGGACCGTAGAGAACTACGTCCTCTATGTTTTCAAATCCTTTTATCAAAAGGTCTTTCAAATGGTCTTCGTGTTTACGAATCTTTTCCAATCCGATTTTTTCTAAAAATTCTGCTCCGGCTCCCATGCCGATAATCCCGGGGCCGTTTTCTGTACCGCTCTCATAGCGATCCGGAAGAATCTCTGGGGGATCGAGCTCCAGAGAAAAGCTTCCTGTCCCGCCGATTCGGAAAGGCTTTAAAGAAATGTCTCCTTTTATATAGAGAGCTCCTGTCCCCATGGGTCCGAAAAGTCCTTTATGTCCGGGAAAGCACAATAGGTCCACTGGATCTTCTTTTATATTAATGGGAAGATATCCCAACCCTTGAGCTGCATCGAGAATATAATAAATATTCTTTTCTTTTAATATTTTTCCAATCTCTTTATAATCCAAGATGCTGCCCACAAGGTTGCTCATAGCGGTGGTGACGCAGAACTTTGTGTTTTCTTTTATGGCAGCTTCGATATCTTTTGGATCTACCATGCCGTTTGGTGCTGCTTCGACGATCGTCAGCTCGATGATGCCTTGTTTTTCCAGATAGGTTAAAGGGCGGAGGACTGAGTTATGCTCCATGGCCGTTGTGATCACATGATCCCCTTGTTCTGCCAGTCCAAATATCGCCATATTCAAACTGTCTGTACAGTTTAACGTAAAGATAAGGCTCATAGGATCGTCTCCGCCTATGAACCTTGTTACAGCCATCCTTGCGTTGAAGATCTCTCTGTTCATTCTCATAGAAAGATCATGTCCTGAACGACCCGGGTTTGCTCCGTAGTCTCTCATAGCTTCCGTTATTTTTTCGTAGACTATCTCCGGTTTTGGAAAGGTTGTTGCTGCGTTATCTAAATAAATCATTTTTACTCCATTTTTTCTAATCGAGAATAACAGCTCTCCATGTATTTTGTTTTTAGAGCGTCTATTTCTTCTCTGTATTCATCCATTTTGCTGATGATGTCTTTTTTATAGTCTTCGTCTTTGATGCTCTTAAGATTGATAATAACATTTAATAGTGCCGCTTCTGCACTGGCTGCCAATAATAATGTACTGCAGCCTTGGTCTGTAATGCCGTAGATGTTTCCATACTCTGCAAAGACATCATTTAATTTTAAACCTTCTACGCAAAGCTCGCAAGTTTTAAAAGGAACTTCTAGAGCTGTACGGTATCCTGCTTGGATCTCCTCAGAACGGTGTTTCTTTTCTTCCTCTGTTCCTTTTGGAAGTTTCATAGCGTCAAGAACACCTTGGAAAGAGTTGGCATCTTCGTCGCACATTACAAGAAGTTCGTCTGCGATTTCATTAAGACGGTCGTAGTCTTTTTGGAATCTTTCTTTTACTTCCTCTGGGAATTCTGCATATGCTTTTTTATCCGTAGTTAAGTTCGATACCATCATAGCAAGGGCTGCTCCTAGTGAACCTGTATATCCTACTACAGACCCTCCTCCCGGCATCTCTTTTGATTTTGTCATTTCCAAATATTTTTCTAAAGTCTCTTTTGTAAACATTGTCATCCCTCCATAATATTGATAATTCGCTCTAAGTCTTCGTTGCTGAGATATTCTATCTCGATTTTTCCGCCTTTTCGTTTCGGTGTGATGGTTACTTTCGTTCCGAATACTTCCAGCAGTTTATTTTCAAGATCCTGTTTAAAAGGATCTTCTTTCACAGTTGTTTTTTTACGAGCTGCTTTTTCCATCTCCCGGATATTGATAGTTTTATTTAAAAGTTTATCGAGATACTCCTGTCTTTCTTTTTCATCTTTTATAGACAGAAGTGTTCTTCCCTGGCTGGAAGTGATGTCCCCTTTTCGAAGATGCTCTTTGCTTTTTTCGTCTAGTTTCATGAGACGAAGATTGTTCGCAATATAAGATCTGCTTTTCCCAAGCCGGTCGCTTAGATCCTGCTGGGTATATGTATATTTATCCAGCAGCTGCTGATAGGCTTCTGCTTCTTCTATAGGGTTCAAATCTTCTCTTTGTATATTTTCTATAAGAGAGATTTCTTCTACCGCCTGGTCTTCCAGTTCTTTTACAAGGACCGGGACTTTCTTGAGACCTGCAAGCTTTGCGGCTCGAAATCTTCGCTCCCCTGCGATAATTTCATAGCCTTCCCCCGCTTTTCTAAGGAGAATCGGCTGAAGAACACCATGTTCCAGGATTGATTCCTTCAAGTTTTCGAGAGCGTCTTTATCAAACTCTTTACGAGGCTGATCCGCACGGGGATAGATCTTCTCTACTTCTATTTCTGAAGAGCTGATCTCTTCTTTTTCTTCTATTTCCGGCAATAATGCCCCAAGACCTTTACCTAAACCTTTTCTTTTAGCCATTATATCACCTTTATTTATTCATTCGAATAACTTCTTTTGCTAGCTTTTCGTAGGATTTTGCACCCTTCGAGCTTTTATCATAATCCAAAATACTTAAACCGTGGCTAGGCGCCTCTGCTAAACGGATATTTCTTGGAATCATCGTTTTAAAGACTTTGTTTTTAAAGTGCTTCTTCACTTCCTCCACTACTTCTAAGGATAGATTATTTCTTCCGTCGAACATACACATGAGTATCCCTTCGATTTCAAGGGATTTGTTCAGTGATTCTCTTACCAAGGAAATCGTCTCCACCAGCTGGCTTACTCCTTCCAGTGCATAGTACTCGCATTGGATAGGGATAATCACAGAGTCCGCAGCTACAAGGGAATTAATACTAAGGATTCCTAAAGAAGGCGGACAGTCTATAATAATGAAGTTATAATCCAATTCTTCTTTTCTTAAATGATCCCGTAGAATTTTATGCTTGTCGTCTACAGATAACAGCTCCACTTCCAGTCCTGAAAGATCCGCGTTTGACGGCAGAATTTCAACATTTTCCGCTGATGTCTCTTGTTTCACTTCTTCTATCGTTTTCTGGCCGATCATTAAGTCGTAAATAGATCCTTCCAGACTCTGTTTATCTACTCCAAGCCCTGAAGTCGTATTACCCTGAGGGTCCATATCGCATACTAATATTTTCTTTTTTGCTTTGCCTAAGGAAGCTGCTAGATTCACCGCCGTGGTTGTTTTCCCCACGCCTCCCTTTTGATTAAAAATACAGATAATTTTCATAAAGAACCCCCTTCAAAATTATTATAGCATACTCTATGATTTAAAATCATATTTTGATACATCTAAATACTATTTTATAAGTTTTAAAACATCTTTCATGAATTCAAAGTCCTATTTTATGAAGTCTAAATCCTATTTTGTTTCATAACTCATTGTTTCACGTGAAACAATGAGAATTTGAATCCTTGTTTCATTGAAATGTTTCACGTGAAACATTTCTGTCACAGCTATTCTGCTTAATGTTTCATGTGAAACATTTTTATTTAGTGACTCTTCTGCTAGAATCCTTAATACGAAACATTCTCTAGACCTCTTGCGTGTAAAGAACATACTTTCCCTTTCTGTTTCACAGAACTTATGTTCTTTATGCTATCGAAACAGTATTCTTTCGTATATTTTTTTATCCACATTAATCTTACTTATCCCCAGAAAAAATATACGAGAATTCTTTCATAAAGAGGAAATATCTTATCTACAAAAACTCTTAAATCCCTTTTTCCTTTATATCGCAAAAAACAGGCCTAAATTTGAATTTAGACCTGAAGGCATATAGAACTATGAAAATATTTATTAAATTAAAATATAGAAGGCTCAAAAAGACTTTTTTTGTCTTATTTTCCAAAATTTATAGATCTTATTAAGAATTATCTCTTACTATAAATATAGCTTCTTCAAGTGCTCTTCCTGCAACACGGTCTCGGATTTTATTTCTTTCTCCTTTAAAATGAATTTCTTCTATATTTATTTTTCCTTTATAACCCACTCCCACAAAAGACAGTCCTGCATTGTCTCCAGGTCCTGCATAGCCTGTTGTCGCTATGGCAAGATCCGTATCGTAATTTTCTAAAAGCCCTTCTACCATTTCTCTGCAGACTTCTTCGCTTACAGCTGTATATTCTTTAAGCGTATCCGAGTTCACTTTCAAATACTTCTCCTTCGCTTCGTCGCTGTATACTACTAGGGATTCTTTTAAATGATCGCTCATTCCCGGGATATCTATGAGTTTGGATGCAGCAAGTCCTCCTGTAATGGATTCTGCTGTCATCACTTTAAGATTCTTCTCTTTAAGAAGTTTATAGAGTACGGTCTGTCTATTTTCTCCATTCTCTGAATAGATCAGCCCTCCGAATATTTCTTTGATTTCTTCTTTCACCGGCTGGATCATCGCCAAAGCTTTTTCTTTATCCGCTGCTTTCGCTGTGATCTTTAGGATAACACCTTCTTTTTTCGCATAAGGGGCTACGGTAGGATTGCTGTAGTTTTCCAAGATATCTTGTACTTTCTTCGCCATTTCCCACTCTCCCAAGCGCCCTATGGATAGGGATTCGGAATAGATAATACTGTCCGCTTTCTTTTCTAGCAGAGGTTTTAGCTGATTTTCATACATGGGCTGCATTTCTGCAGGAGGTCCCGGCAGTACGGCGATATATTTCCCAGATTTCTCCAAGACAGCTCCTGGAGCCGTTCCATGGTCATTTCTTAGAACAGTGGCGCTTTCTGGAAAGCAGGCTTGTTTTGTATTTCCTTCCAAAGCCTCTTCTCTACCTTCGAAATAGTCGACAAGACGGTCATAACTCTCTTTATGAAGAACGGCTTCTTGTTCAAACACTCGAATCGCTGTTTCTTTTGTAAGGTCGTCGTTGGTAGGTCCCAGTCCTCCTGTGGTAATTATCATATCCACTTTTTCCAGTCCCTCTTTGATTTCTTTATAGAGACGGTCTGTATTATCCCCTACGGTGACTTTCTTATATATATTAAATCCTAGATTTTTCAGTTCTTTTGATAGAAAATGGCTGTTTGTATCTAAGGTATCTCCTAAGAGCAGCTCTGTTCCTACAGTTATAATTTCGATGTCCATAGTTTCTCCTCCTTGTTTCATATTGTTTCACGTGAAACATTTCTATTCTTGTTCAGTTTTGTTTCGATTGTTTCACGTGAAACATTTTGTTTTATCTCTCTTCTAATCTACTGCTTCTACCTCTATTTTATCCCTTTCAAGCTTTATAGTAAATTAAATGCAGAAGATATCTCAACGTCTTTCCCCTTTTATTACATAAAACTGCTTATAAAATTTTTCAGCTTACGATAAGGGTATATTCAGTACAGCTCTTATAGAGGTATCTTTTTCGTGATGAGTATAAGCACCGACACGATCATTGGAATAACTATTTTATCCTGACAGCTCTCTAAGAATATCAGCAGCTCCAGAGAATCTCATTTAATGATATACACTGTTTCCTTCTCTAAATTTTTTCTCTCGGAATAGTATATTAAACAAAGATGTGATTAAGAAGCTCAACAAAACCATTCTTTCTATCTAAATATTATTTTATAAAAGGATATCTAAACTTTTATTAATACTGCTTCTTATCTTTCTAATTCTAATAAATATTTTCTCTGCTATTCTGCTTGGATTAGAGCCGGCTTTTGTTTCATAATGTTTCACGTGAAACATTCCAATAAAAAAACAAGCCTACGCTTGTTTTTCTATAATGGAGCTTTTTTCGGTTTGCCTCCGCCCCGCGGATATTTCTTAGCTGTGTTTCCGGTTTTTTTAATCAAGATCAACGTTCTTTCTTCTTCTCCTGTTAAGGAGTACTCTTTCACAAGTTCTATCTTTCCATTTAAAAGTTTTACTGCATTTTCTCCAGCGGCGATCTCTTCCTCCGCCTTCGGTCCTTTCATAGCGATGAAGTAACCTCCCGGTTTCACAAAAGGAAGAGCATATTCGCTTAAGGTATTCAGCTGGGATACGGCTCTGGCTATTACGATATCGAACTGTTCCCTGTATTTGCTTTGTCTTCCCAGTTCTTCTGCTCTTCCGTGGATGAGGTTTTCCACTCCGAGAGAAAGGTCTTCGTTTACTTCTTCTAAAAAACGAATCCGTTTATTTAAACTGTCTAAAAGAGTCATCTTGATATCCGGCCGCATGATTTTCATGGGGATCGCTGGAAAGCCTGCCCCAGTTCCGATATCAATAAAAGAGGCTCCCTTTTTTATGTCGACCATCGTTAACGGAAGAACAGAATCGAGAAAATGTTTATAATTAACTTCTTCTTCCTCTTCGATCGCTGTAAGATTCATCACTTTGTTTTTCTCTAAAAGAAGATGGCGGTAGCCTTCGAAGAGTTCCAGCTGCTTTTCCGATATTTCTATATTCTTTTCTTCAAATACTGTTTTAAGCGCCTTGGCCATTTCGTCTCCTCGTTTCTAGATAAATTAGGATTACATTGATATCGGCGGGACTGACACCGCTGATTCGTCCTGCTTGTCCCAAAGATTCCGGCTTTATCGCATTGAGCTTCTGGACGGCTTCATTGGACAATCCTTGGATCTCCTTGAAGTCGGATATAAAGTCGATTCTTCGTTTTTCCAGCTTCTTGAACTGGTCGATCTGATGCTGCTGTTTTTCGATATATCCTTCGTATTTGATCTCGATCTCTACTTCCATAGTGATTTCTCTAGGAAGTTCCGGTCTGTCCGGATCTACAACGGCGATAAGATCATAGCTCAACTCCGGTCTTTTAATCAAGTCATAGAGAGAGGTAGCTGTTTTAAGATTTTTAGAACCTAAAGATCTTACCTTAGCATTCGTTTCTTCTTTCGGTGTTATAATAATCTTTTTAAGCCTTGTTAATTCTTTATCGATTAATTCTTTCTTTTTGCGGGTTTTTTCCATTCGTTCTTCTGTTACAAGGCCGATTTCGTATCCTTTTTCCGTTAAACGAAGATCCGCATTATCTTGTCGAAGGGTTAAACGGTATTCTGCACGGGAAGTCATCATACGATAAGGTTCTTTCGTTCCTTTTGTCACAAGATCGTCGATCAAAACGCCGATATAGGCATCGGAACGGTCTAGGATAAAGGGTTCTTTTCCTTTTATATTGCAGACCGCATTGATCCCGGCGATAAGCCCTTGGCAGGCTGCTTCTTCGTATCCGGAAGAGCCTACGATCTGTCCTGCGAAGAACAGATTTTTATATTCCAAATGCTCCAAGGTTCTTTTAAGCATAGTAGAATCTACGCAATCGTACTCGATACCATAGGCAGAACGCATAAACTTCACATTCTCAAGCCCTATTATGGTCTTGTACATTTCCTTCTGTACTTCTTCTGGAAGGGTAGAGCTGACACCTTGGACATACATTTCTTTTGTATCCAGTCCTTCCGGTTCGATAAAGACCTGATGGCCGTCTCTATCTGGGAAACGGACAACTTTATCTTCGATTGAGGGGCAGTATCTTGGTCCTACACCCTTGACTTCTCCCCCATACATCGGGCTTCTGTCGAGGTTTTCCATAATAATCTCATGGGTTTTCGGTGTTGTATAAGTCAGATAACAGATCTCCTGCTGTCTGCCGATATCTTTACCGATATTCATAAAGGAAAAAGGCACGATCTCCTTATCTCCTTCTTGGATCTCCATTTTCGAAAAGTCTAAGCTGTCCCGGTGGACTCTGGCTGGTGTTCCTGTTTTAAAACGCTGAAGACGGATCCCTAGTCTGTCTAAGGCTTCTCCAAGCTTTTTAGAAGATTTCATACCGTGTGGACCGCTTTCATAGCGGAGTTCACCCATAAGGATCTCTCCTCTTAGGTAGGTTCCTGTCGCTATAATACAAGCTTTCGTCTCATAAAGAGCTCCTGCCCTTGTTTCTACTGCTTTGATCGCCCCATTTTCTATGTGAAGCTCTACGGCTTCTCCTTCTACAAACTCTAGATTTTCCTGCTCTTCCAGTACTTTCTTCATTTCTGTATGATACATCTTCTTGTCTGCCTGTACACGCAGAGAATGGACTGCTGGTCCTTTTGAAGTGTTGAGCATTCTAGACTGGATAAAGGTTTTGTCGATATTTATCCCCATTTCTCCGCCTAATGCATCTACTTCTCGAACAAGATGGCCTTTTCCTGTTCCCCCGATATTCGGATTACAGGGAAGATCTGCCACAGAGTCCAGATTCATCACTAGTAATACTGTTTTAAGCCCCATGCGTGCTGCTGCCAAGGCGGCCTCGCAGCCTGCGTGGCCTGCCCCGACTACTACAACATCACAGGGATCTTCTCTATATAATTTCATTTAATTCCTACTTTCCAACACAAAATTCTTTAAATATTTTATCTAATACATCGTCTTCGATGGTTTCTCCTGTGATTTCTCCCAGAATTTCCCAAGTAGATTTCACATCGACTTCAAGACAGTCGATAGGGATGCCCATAGTATAATCGTTTAAGACTCTTTCCATGGATTCGATGGCTTTTCCAATTAAGTCACGATGTCTTACATTGGTAACTAATACATCAGACTTCTGTACTACTTCACCCTCGTAGAACAGAGAAAGGATTTTGTCTTCCAAGTCCCCTATTCCTTCGCCTTTTAGTACGGATAGTTCTAAGATCGCCGTGTCTTCAGGAAGACCTAGTTCTTCTTTCACCCATTTCTTTTCGAGATCGCTTTTATTTAAAACGATAATGGATTTTCTGTTTTTTAATAATTCTAGTATTTGTCTGTCTTCTTGGTCCAGTACTCTGGAAGCATCGAACAAGGCGATTACAAGATCTGCCCTTTCGATAAACTCCAAGGATTTATTGACACCCAAAGATTCTACCACATCTTCCGTTTCACGGATACCTGCAGTATCTACGATTTTAAGGGCGAAACCGCCTAAGTCGATATATTCTTCGATTACGTCTCTTGTTGTTCCCGGAATATCCGTAACAATGGCTTTATTTTCCCGAATAAGGGCATTCAAAAGGGAGGATTTTCCCACATTCGGTTTCCCTACGATAGTAGTTTGTATCCCCTCTCGGACGATCTTGCCTTGATTGGAAGAAAGATAAAGTCGTTCCAGATCTTCGAGAATTTCTCTTCCCTTTTCTTCGATAATGGTGTCTTCCAGTTCTTCCTGTCCGTCTTCCAAGAAGTTGATGGAGTATTCTATATGAGCCAGAATATCCAAAAGCTTCTGGCGGATGGTATAAATCTCTTTTTGAAGAGATCCTTCCAGCTGTTCTAAGGATGCATCATAAGCTTTTTCAGTTTTTGCCTGTATCATATCGATAACGGCTTCTGCCTGGCTAAGATCAAGTCTTCCATTTAAAAAAGCCCTTTTTGTAAATTCTCCGGGGCCTGCTGTATCTGCCCCTTTCTTTAAAAGTAGAGCCAACACTTTTCGTACAGATATAATCCCTCCATGGGTATATATCTCTACCATATCTTCTGTCGTATATGTTTTCGGTCCTTTCATATAAGAGATCAGCACTTCGTCGATCAGCTGTCCTTCCTCTTCTATGTGGCCGTACGTCATCTTTCTATTATGAAACTCTGTTGAGTTTGCTGGTTTAAATACTTTGTCTGCGATTTCGAAAGCCTTCTCTCCGCTCATACGAACGATCCCGATACCGGCTTCTCCTGTAGCAGTTGAAATTGCGGCTATTGTTTTTTCCATAATACGCCTCCTATCCTTTAAATTATATCATACAAGTAAAGGGGAGAACGTTAAAAAAAGTGTGATAGTGTGAAAGAGGGGAGAGGGGAGTTGTGGTTGAAAATAATAAAAAGAATTATTTTCTGCTTAAGATAGGTGGCAGATTTTTTTGTATTTTAGGATATCTATTTAGAAAATTTTAATTTTGTGAATTATTTAACTTTTAATTGTCCTAATCAAAGTAAGGTTGCTATTTTTCTATATCTCCACTTTAAAACTCTTTCATTCTCTATAATGGCAATATTTCACAAAGCGAAATATTGTTTTCTTTCCCTAATCTCTATAACTTAAAACCTATATCTTATTTCCCATTGGAAACGGATCTTTTATACTCAAACATATTGTTGCGATATAATAATAATAATGATGTTTAAAAAGGGAGGTATTATGAAAAAGATTAAGAAAATATTTTTATCTGCTTTGCCGATTATTATCGGGGTAGGGATTGGATTTTTAGGGAGTTATTTTGGGATTTATAAGGCTTTTGAGGTTCTGTTTGATAATATTTTTTATAATATTGTTTTTCTTGTACTTTCTCTTGCTGTGTCTGTGCTTATTGCTATCCTTTTTCATGAGCTAGGGCATTTGATCGCAGGGCTTTTAAGCGGATACGGCTTTCTATCTTACCGAGTAGGAAGTTTTGTTCTCGTAAAATACAGCACAGGCTATGAACTAAAGAGATACTCTATCCCGGGAACCGCCGGACAATGTCTTATGACTCCGCCGAAATATAATAATGGAAACTTTCCTTTTATCCTTTATAACAGCGGCGGCTGGATAATGAATCTAGTCTTAGGAGGAATCGGCATTCTTATATATACTCTGTCGGAAAATCCTTTTTTACGGTATTTTTTGATTATCTTTATTGCAATACAAATTTTAGCCGCTTTATCCAATGCCATTCCCTTATCGATGGGTGTTCCAAATGACGGAAAGAATATTCAGATTTTAAAGAATAACCTTGAGGCGAGAGAAGGATTCTGGTCCATGCTTCAAGTAAATGCACTGCTTACAGAGGGGATGGAGTATAAAGATATCCCGGAAAAATATCTAAAAGATCCTAAGGAGCTGACGATTCTAACGATCTATTATCCTTTATACCGTGCCATGGCTCTATTGCAGAGGGGAGAGTATGAACAAGCTTACGAACTTCAGAAAGAACTAATGAAACACCCGGAAGCCTTAACTATCAATGAAATCATCCTTCGATATGATCTTTTAACCACAAAGATCCTGCTATCTGATGACCAGGAAAACCTAAAAACTGAAATCGACCCATACCTGACAAAAGAATTCTATAAAATGGACAAAATCTTCAAAAGCTTCCTAAACAGAAACCGCTTTTGGATTCTCTATTATAAATACGTAGAGATCGACCCAAAAAAAGAAGAGGAGTACCAAAAAAACTTCAACAAAATCTGCGAAACCAATCCAAATAAAGGGGAGAACATTTCGGAGAGGAAAATTTTGGAAAAGACCATGAAATAAAGAGTAGAAGAGTCATAGAGTGGGAGAGTAGAGATGTGGAAGAAACATGCAGCGTGTTTCTTTTGAAGATAAAAAATGTATCGGCCTCACCTTAAAGGGATAGGTCGATACATAAATTATTAACAATGGGTCTGTAAATAATTTTGTGTATCAACCTAAATCCTGAGTAAGGGTAAGGGTTGATACATTTTTTATGTATCAATATATGTCCATTCCTATAGGAATGGAGCTTGTCTTA
>NZ_JBQKLI010000024.1:0-23902 GCF_052116305.1 Gallicola sp. Sow4_E12
TCTGCAAGAAAATGATGAGTTTAGATCTTACTATCAAATTCCTGCAAATGAACCTCTAGAATTAGTTGAAATATTGTAAAAGAAATCCGTCAACTACCTTGACACCCATCGTCTATCACTCTTCCACTCTTCACTCTTTTTAATCTCTATTCTTTCTTTTCTTTATTATTTCCCCTATAATATCAACTCTATTAAAAGGTGTGATCAAGTAGAATCCGTCGATAGAGTCTTCTATTTTTTCCATAAACTCTAAGGAGAGGCTTACGGCTCTTTTTGAGGCTTCTTCTTTTGAAAGGGTTTTGTATTCTTCGATGATATAATCATCTACGGTGATTCCGGAGATTTCTTCGTCCATAAATACAGCATTTCTATGGCTTACGATGGGCATAATACCGCCCATAATTTTTCCGTCTAGATAGTTTTTGGCAATCTTGATGTTTTCTACTGCTTGTTCCGAGAGACAAGGCTGTGTAAAGAACATATTTGCTCCGTGGGCTTCTTTTTTCATAGCTCTTTTAAGCTCTAGTCTGAAGTTTGGGGAGTTGATATTTAAGGCTCCTGCCACATTCATTTTGTTGGTGAAAAGATCTTGATTTAATTCGTCGATATATTTTGTCAAAAGGGCGGAGTTGAAGTTGAAGACAGACTTGATTTCGTCTTTTTCTGCTGTAGGAATCGGATCTCCCGTAACAATGATCAGGTTTAAGATATCTTCCACATTCAGTCCTAGTAAGAGTGCTTTCGTAGCGTTCAGGTTTCGGTCTCTGCAGGTAAGGTGGACGATGGGATCGATGCCGATTTCATTTTTCACTTTATAAGCCATTAGCGAACTGTCGACTCTCGCTCTTCCTACAGGGCAGTCGGCGATAGTGATAGCATCAGCGCCTCCTTCTTTTAACTTCTTAACATTTTTCATATATTCGGATATTTCGATAGAAGCAGGAGGGTCGTATTCTACGCAGATGATTTTTTCGCCGCTGTTGATTTTCTTTAGGATCATATTATCCGCTACGTCGGACTTTAAGCGTTCGGATGGTTTTTTGCTGGTAATCCGAACTTCTTGGGTTTGTCTGCTTTCCACAGTAGTGCTCAGTCTCGAAATATATTCCGGTGTCGTTCCGCAGCAGCCTCCAAGGATAGTAAAACCATAATCCATAAAATCCGCCACGGTATTTCCAAAATAGGAAGGGCTGTTGCTGTAATAAGTTCTGTTGTTGATCACAGAAGGGTACCCGGCATTCGGGCTGATAAACATGGTTTTCGCAGGCAGTTTAATGGACTTGATATATTCCAAAAGGTGAAAAGGTCCAGCGATACAGTTAAGACCTGTGGCATCTACGCTTTCTAATGCGTTCATGTTTTCGAGAAGTGTTATTCCACGGTCTCCAGAGCGTGTAAAGCCGTCGGGATTGATGGCGAAGGAAGTGATAATATAACTGTCCGGCACTTGTGATTTTATATATTCTGTAAGCTCTTTTAAATAAAGATCTCTTGAAAATGTTTCGAAGAGAAAATATTTTAATCCCTTAGCTATAAAAAGATCTATAATCTTTTTATATTCTTCCAAGATCCCGTCTTCTGCATTTTCTACAATGGGTCCGATATCAGCGAAAATATAGGCATCTTGTCCTTCTACAGCTTCCATAGCGATGTCGCAGCCGGAGTTTATGATTTGTTCTAAGGTATCATCATTGCAGTTTAGATATCTTTTATTCGCACCGAAGGTGTTTGTTTTGATTCCTTTGCAGCCGGACTGCAGATATTCTTTGTGAATGGAAAGGACGGTATCTTTGTCGAAGATGTTTCCCATTTCACAAGCGGGCAAGGCCAGCTTTGACTTTGTTCTATAATAAGTTCCCATGGCTCCGTCAAAAACAATGGGAAAGTCTAATTCAAATTTATTCAACGATTTCTCCTATTCTTTAAATACATCTCGTGCCGCCATAACGCTGGCATTAGCATCTTTGCAATAGTATTCCGCTCCGATTTTCATCGCATAGTCTTCTGTTAATACAGCTCCTCCAACCATAATTTTGCAAGGATGGCCTGTTTTGCGGATGGCGTTTATCGTTTCTTCCATAGAGACTAAGGTTGTCGTCATAAGGGCGCTTAGTCCTACCAGTTCTACTTTGTTTTCAACAACGGCATCCACTACGGTTTGAACCGGTACATCTCTGCCTAAGTCGATCATGTTGTAGCCGTAGTTTTCAAGAATGACTTTTACGATATTTTTTCCGATATCATGGATATCTCCTTTTACAGTCGCTACGACAATAGTACCCTTTGAAATGCTGGCATCGCCTTTTTCAGCGATAACTCCTTTTATGACTTCAAAAGCTTCTTGGGATGCAGTTGCGGCTTTTATCAGCTGAGGAAGGAAGATCACGCCTTTTTCGTAATTTTTGCCGACTTCGTCTAGTGCCGGGATAAGAAGAGTATCTATGATTTCGATTTCGGATTTTGTTTCTAAAAGTTCTAGTGTCATCGCTTTGACATCGTCTTTTAATCCTTTTGCGATGGCTTCACCGATCGTCATTTTAGCGCCGGCTGCTTTTTTCTTTTCTTCTTTCGGTCCCTGATCGATAAAGCGGGCGATATAGTCTTCGGAGTCGATATCGTTTAGATTCAGTACTCGGAAGGCTGCTATGGCATCCATCATAATATCTTTGTTCGGATTGATAATCGGAAGATCAAGTCCCGCCTGCATCGCTTGAACTAAGAAGTTTTCATTGATCAGTTCTCTGTTGGGAAGACCGAAGGAAATATTTGAAACGCCTAGAACAAGTTTAAGACCCAGTTTTTCTTTTACAAGGCGCATGGCTTTTAAGGTTTCTCTGGCAGAGCTTTGTTCTGCTGAAACGGTTAAGGTTAAACAGTCGATAAAGACATCTTCTTTGGGAATGCCGTATTTTTCTGCTTCCTTGAGGATCTTTTCAGCGATAGCAAAACGTCCTTCACCCGTAGCGGGGATTCCGTTTTCGTCTAAGGTAAGACCCACTACACAAGCTCCGTATTTTTTCACGAAAGGCAGGATGCTGTCCATAGACTCCTGTTCTCCGTTGACAGAGTTTAAAATCGGTTTTCCGTTATAGATTCGAAGTCCGGATTCGATGGCGCCTCTGTTGGAACTGTCTATTTGAAGAGGGACATCTACCACAGACTGAAGGGCTTTTACCGTTTTAATCATAAAAGAAGGTTCGTCGATCTCGGGAAGTCCTACGTTTACATCGAGAATTGGCGCTCCCGCATCTACCTGTTCTACAGCCTGACCGATGATATAGTCCATTTCGTTGTTGATAAGGGCTTGTTTGAATCGTTTCTTTCCGGTAGGGTTGATTCTTTCGCCGATAACACGAACGTCGTTGATCGGTACAAACTGAGTAGGTGTACAGACTGCAGCTTGCAGAACAGGGATCTCTCTTTTTAATGAAGTGCCTTCCACTTCGGCGATCATTTCTTTGATATATTCCGGTGTAGTTCCGCAGCAGCCTCCAAGGATTTGAACGCCCAGTTCTGCAATTTTCTTCATGGCAATGGCGAAGTCTTTTGGTCCTAAAAGATATTCGTTTGTTACAGGATCCGGAAGACCGGCATTCGCTTTTACAATCAAAGGAAGTCTTGTATTTTTTGATAATCGTTCAATAATCGGATACAGCTCGATAGGGCCTAGGGAACAGTTTACTCCGATGGCATCTGCTCCAAGCCCTTCTACAGTTCGTCCGAAGGACTCGATAGAACAGCCCGTAAAGGTTCTTTGATTCTCTTCGAAGGACATCGTTACAAATAATGGAAGGTCGCAGTTTTCTTTTACAGCTAAAATAGCCGCTTTTACTTCATAAAGATCTGTCATTGTTTCGAGAACGACAAGATCCGCAAGGTCCTTTCCTGCAAGAACCTGTTCTTTTATAATATCGTAAGCTTCTTCGAAACTTAAAACTCCGCTAGGCTCCATCATTTCGCCGATAGGACCGATATCAAGAGCGACTTTTGCAGAAGTTCCTTCAGCTGCTTTCTTCGCATTTTTTAAGGCAGCCTGAATCATTTCTTCGATAGAATAACCTGCATCGCTCATTTTGTGGCGGTTGCAGCCGAAGGTGTTGGAATAGACGATATCGCTTCCCATTTCGATAAAAGTACGATGAATTTTTACGATCTCTTCAGGTTCAGTGATATTTAATACTTCAGGCTTTTCGCCAAGCTGAAGGAGGGACTGCTGTAATGTCGTTCCCATTCCTCCGTCAAGATAATAGAATTTGTTTTCTAAATTAATTGCCACAATGTTCTCCTGCCTTTCTATAAATACAATCTTTAAACATTCTGCAGTTTTCACAGCCTGCAGATCTTTTTTTCTGAGGTTTGTCTGCAATGCCGATAATCGCTGTCACAGACTTTCTAGGGATCATAAGATCCGTTGAGGATAGATTCACTCCTATATTTTTTGATAAGTTTAAGATTTTGCTAAAGTCTCTCTGAAAGGATAAAGGCATATCGCCATATCCTGGAGAAAAGCGGTCAGTCAGATAAAAGCCTTTTTTACGGTATTCAACAATAAGGTCTTTATTAATCTCATTGCAGACAGCTTCTATCGCTGCACTGGCGCAGCTGTCTAAGACGATGGATTTTGAAAGATCTCTAAACTCTGTCATATGAATAAGCCGATCGATGGAAAGGCCTAAGGTAGCGCCCATTAAGATAACGCTTTTACAGTCTTTTAACAGGACTTTAATATCTTCGCCTGGAAGGGTAAAGTTTGTTCCTTTGAGTGCTGTTCCCTCTAATTCGAAGACAGAATAGGTGTATTTTGCAGTGGATTTTTCGCTTACTTCATCAAGGGAAGCGTCAATCAACGCATCAATTTCCGGAGGGATTTCCGACCCTTGATAGTTAAGATATTTTAAGACTTCGTTTCGGTTTATATTTTTTACTTCTATATTCATAGTCTACCTCTATTGTTTACATATTATTATATCACAGTGCTTGATTAAAGCCTCACCTATAAAAGAAATAGGAGAAGTCTTCAATTAATTATAGATGAATAGTCTAGAAAATTAAAGTATCTTGGGTATATAAAATAGCGAGGAGGGATTCTATGAAAATTGGATTTATAAGCGACACTCATGGAGATTATGATCAAACGCTAAAAGCGCTTGAGGTTTTGAAAGACTGCGACAAGGTCTATCATTTAGGAGACGTATTATATCACGGTCCTAGAAACGACCTGCCGAAAGGATATAATCCGAAAAAACTGGCAGAAGTGTTAAAGGGGCTTGATTATATCACATATATTAAAGGAAACTGCGACAGCGATGTAGATGAAATGGTTATGGAGAAGGATCTTCAACAGAAAAAACGAGTAGAAAATATAGATGGAAAACTATTTTTAATGGTCCACGGCTATGAAGAAACTCTAGAAGATAGAATAAAAGAAGCAAAAGAACTGGGAGCAGAGGCGATTGTCACAGGTCATACCCATATAAAAGTATTAGAAGAAAAAGAGGGCATTACCCTTTTAAACCCGGGAAGCCCTTCCATTCCAAAGGACGGCTCAGCCTCTGTCGCTACCTATGAAGATGGAGTGTTTAAGCTTGTGGAGATTTAGCTTAGGCGTGCTGCCTTCGTCACACAGGCCCTAAAAGAAAGAGTGAGAGAGTGGAAGAGTGAAAGAGTGGAGTTGTGGTAGGAAAATGAAAAGTGCGTTCATTTTTCTGTGTAAGATAGAAGGCGGATTTTTTGAAGGAGAGAGGGAAGAGAGGGATTGGAAGAGTAAGATAAAAAAAGAAATAAGTTTTTATTTCTTCTGCAATTTCTCTTTTTTCTTTTTCACTCCAAAGATATAATATTCTCTGCCTTGGGGCTAGTAGAATGTTTGCTTTAGAGAAAGGACTGGGTCCGATATATGCATTGATCGGGAAGCTAGGGTTTTTTATTGCATTCTTTTATGTAATAAAGAACTTAAAGGGCAAACACTAAAAAAATATGTAATTATTTATATTAAAAAAGAGACGAATGCTATAAGTGTTTCGTCTCCTTTTTTGTTTTTTCAATCTGTATTTTTATCTTGTCGCCTAGGTGCCGTTAGTCAGCCTGCCTAGTAACTAGGTTGCAAAGCAGATTATTTTAACTCAATCTGTCCTGTATTAAGGGCGTAGTAGCGTCCTCGTTGTTTCATCAGGTCGTCATGATCGCCTCGTTCTATGATCTCTCCGTTTTCCATGACCATGATGGCGTTGGAGTTTCTAACGGTGGAGAGTCTATGGGCGATTACGAAGGTTGTCCTTCCTTCCATAAGTTTTTCCATTCCTTCTTGGATGAGTTTTTCAGTTCTTGTATCGACAGAAGAAGTGGCTTCATCGAGAATGATAATAGTCGGATCTGCTACAGCAGCTCTTGCGATAGAAAGAAGCTGTCTTTCCCCTTGTGAAAGGTTTTGCCCGTCGGTGATGAGCTCTGTATCATAGCCTTTTGGAAGATGTTTGATAAAGTAATGGGCGTTGGCGATTTTTGCTGCTTCAACGATTTCTTCATCTGTAGCATCCAATTTTCCGTAACGAATATTATCTCTTACTGTTCCTTTGAAAAGGTGGACATCTTGAAGTACTATACTCATCGTGCTTCGAAGGTCCGTTTTATTGATTTTCTGAATGTCGATTTCATCGTAAAGGATTAATCCCTCATCGATTTCGTAGAAGCGGTTGATGAGATTTGTAATGGTTGTTTTTCCAGCTCCTGTAGAACCGACAAAGGCGATTCTTTGTCCCGGTTTTGCGAAAAGGCTTATATTTTTCAAGATTTGTTTTCCTGGGACATAGCTGAAGTTTACATTTTTGAACTCGATATGTCCTGTAACGGGAACTTTTTTGTCCTTGTTTTTGCCGAGGGGAAGACACCATAATTTTTTGTCCTGATCCTCTGGATCGTCGCAGATTCTTACAACGCCTTCATCTGTTTCAGGTGTTTCGTCCATGATCTTAAAGATTCTTTCCGCTCCTGCGATAGCAGCGAAAAGGGTATTAAGCTGGTTTGAGAACATTGTTATAGGCTGAGAAACAGTTCTTGTATACTGAAGAAAGGCTGCTATATTTCCTACAGTAAGTCTTCCGCTGATAACCATAAGGGCGCCTACTATAGCTGTTATAGCATACTGCATATAAGAAAGATTTCCCATAATCGGCATCAGCATAACTCCGTAAGCTGAGGCTTTCGAAGCGGCTTCTCGAAGCTCTTCATTTCGATTTGTAAAATCATCGATAGCTCTATCTTCATAATTAAATACTTTTACAACTTTTTGACCGCTCATCATCTCTTCTACATAACCGTTCATAGAAGCTACCTGTACCTGCTGCGCTCTGAAGTATTTTGAACTTTTGCTTCCGATAAAGCGGATGATAAAGAACATAAAGACTAATGTAGCGATAGCGATCAGGGTAAGAATTGGACTTAAAAGGAACATCATAGTGAATGATCCTACAACGGTGAAGAAGGCCATGACGAATTGGGCAGCTGATTGTTCCAGTGCCATGTTCAGCATATCCACATCGTTTGTATAAGTACTCATTAAATCGCCATGAGAATTTGTGTCGAAAAAGGAAATAGGAAGAGACTCCATCTTATCGAACAAGTCGTGGCGGATTTTGTGTACGGTTGTCTGAGCAAGTCTTGCCATGAGACGATAGCCTATATACTGGGTAACAGCTAGGAGAATAACAAGAATGATCATAATCCGAAGATAGCCGAAGAAATCGCCGGAAAATCCCGCATCGGAAATGCTGTCGATAATAGGGCTGATGATGGCGTTCGCTCCAGTCTGGCATAGGGTGCTGATAATAAGAGCGAGGAGGCCGATAAAAAACATGGCTTTGTTGTATTTGAAATAGCTGAATAATCTTTTCAGTGTTTTCACTGGATTATCCGGTCTTAAGTTTTTTTGTTCTTTCATTCTCCAATCACTCCTTTCTGCTGAGATTCATAGATTTCTTTATAAATACAGCTTGAGTTCAGAAGTTCTTCATGTGTACCGATAGACTCGATTTTTCCTTCATTCATTACAATAATGCGGTCAGCACTTTGTATAGAGGAGATCCTCTGAGCAATCAGAATTGTAGTTACTCCTTCTAAGACTTCGTGGAAAGTTCTTTGTATTTGAAGATCTGTTCCCACGTCTACTGCTGAGGTGGAGTCGTCAAGAATGATAATTTTTGGTCTTTTCATCAAGGCTCTTGCAATGGTCAGTCTCTGTTTTTGACCGCCGGAGAAGTTGGAGCCTCCTTGTTCAACTCGTTTGTCTAATGCTAGATCATCTTTCGATACAAATTCCCAAGCCTGAGCTTCTTTTAAAGCTTGAATAATCTCTTCGTCTGTTGCGTCTTCTTTTCCCCACTTCATATTATCTCGAATGGTTCCGGAGAAAAGGACGTTTTTTTGAAGGACATAAGCGACTTGATCTCTTAGGCTTTCTACATCATAAGACTTCACATCGCATCGGCCGACTTTTAGTGTTCCGCTGCTGACATCGTATAGACGGGGAATAAGCTGTACTAAAGTAGATTTCGAAGAACCTGTACTTCCTATGATTCCAATAACTTCCCCTGATTTTATTTTTAGATTGATGTCGTGAAGTGTCTTCTCACGGCTTCCAGGATAGCAGAAATAGACGTTTTCGAACTCGATGGATCCGTCTTCCAGCTGGTGAACCGGGCTTGCAGGAGAGGTGATTTCGGACTCCACAGATAATACTTCTTCTATACGCTTTGCAGAAGCTTGCCCTCTCATAAACTGCATGAAGAAGATGGAAAGCATCATAATAGCCATAAGTACTTGGGTAATATAAGCGATAAAGGAAATCAGTTCTCCTTTTCCCATGCTGCCAGCGGTTATCTGAAGTCCGCCGATCCATAGTACGGCGATGATAGTTGAAAAGATAGTGACGGTAATTACCGGCATGAAAGCGACGATGATCGTTACGGCACGAAGGGCGGTATCTCTCAACTCGTCGTTTCCTTTTTTGAATTTCGCTTCTTCAAAGTCCTCCCGGTTAAAAGATTTTACAACTCGGATACCGGTTAGATTTTCTTGAGTGATACTGTTGACAGCATCTACTTTTTTCTGTAAAAGTTCAAACAAAGGTCTTGCTTTTCCAAGGATTATAACTAATATAATAGTTAATAGGGGCAATGAAACTAAAAAGACCCTAGCCAGTTCTCTATTAATATTAAAGGCCATAATTAAGGCAAAGACCATCATAAAAGGTGCCCGGATGGCCATACGAAGGGACATCATCGTTGTCATTCCCACAGTGTTGGCATCGGTAGTCAGACGTGTGATCAACGAGGACACGGAGAATTGGTCAAGATTTGCGAAGGAAAAGGTCTGTATTTTTTCAAAAGAGGCTTTTCTTATTTCAGCAGCAAATCCATAGCCTGCGATAGCACCGTAATGGGCACTCATAATTCCGATGATCATTCCCACAAGGGCGATGGCAATCATAATACCGCCGGTTCGTGTAATGTAGCTTACATCTCTTGTCATGATCCCTACGTCGACGATAAGACTCATTAAATAAGGTATTAATATATCCGAAGAAAGTTCCAATACCATAAATAAGGGACAGAGTATGGCAAATTTTCTGTATTTGCGCATATAAGGCAATAAAGTTTTCAATAAATCTCCTCCTTTTTTATAATCTAATTAGGAACATAGAGATCATAGTTCAATAAAATCAAAGAAAGCATCTCTCTGCCGGAAGACCCTGATGGTTAAGGGAAGATTCTTCACTGCAGGAAATGCCGGAATATCATTAAGCATTATGCGGTTTTATTAAGATTCTCTATGTTTCATTTCAATACTTATAGTATTCTATGACAACAGAAATTATATGTCAATAGAGGAGAATATTGCAGTTTAAAGAATTAAATAGGCAGGGAGAAAAAAACTGGAAGATGATAGAAAGTCTGGAAAAAGTGTATATTCAGGTTGTGAAAATAATTTTCATTATTTGATATAATAGAAAAATGATAGGAGATGAATCCATTGACAGAATTTTCAAAAGATTTATTACAATATTATGATAAATATCGGCGGGTCCTGCCTTGGAGGGAAGATCCCAAACCTTATCACGTATGGATATCGGAAATTATGCTTCAGCAGACTCGTGTAGATACAGTGATAAGCTTTTATGAGCGTTTTTTAAAAGAGCTGCCGACGGTTAAGGATCTCGCTTATGCAGAGGAAGAAAAGCTCTTAAAATTATGGCAGGGGCTTGGTTATTATTCTAGGGTGCGGAATATGAAAAAAGCAGCTCTTCAGATCATGGAAGATTTCGGCGGAAAGATTCCGGAAAGTAAAAATGAGCTGATAAAACTTTCAGGTATCGGTCCTTACACAGCTGGTGCGATAGCATCCATTGCTTTTAACAAAAAGGAAACCTGTATCGACGGGAATTTTCTTCGAGTGATGTCCCGTGTTCTAGCTCAAGGGGGAGATCCTAGGGGAAAAGGGAATTTCAAGAGAATAGAAGAAGAAACCTTTAACCGTATGGATGAAAATAGACCTGGAGATTTTAATCAGGCGATGATGGATGTAGGCGCTACGATTTGTATTCCCAACGGAATGCCAAAATGCGGAATTTGTCCCTTGTCTATCCATTGCATAGCTTTTAAAGAGGGGAATATGCTGGATTATCCGATGAAAGTAGAGAAGAAACCCCGCCGCATAGAAGACTATACTGTTTTGCTTATTCGGCAAGGCGATAAAATTCTTATCGAAAAGAGAAAGAAAAAAGGTGTTCTTCATGGATTATGGGGCTATCCCATGGTTGAGAGAGAATCTCTAGAAGATGTACTTGCAGAGTTTAAATCCCAGTACGGAGAGTTTGAGATGCGAAATTACAAAGATTCCAAACATATCTTCAGCCATATCGAGTGGAGAATGGAAAGTATAATTATAGATCTTCCACATCAAAAGGTAAGAGAATCAGAAGAAGAATATTTTGATGAAAAAGTATGGGCTTCACCAGAGGAGATCAAGAATTTATATTCAGTCCCTACAGCCTTTAAAAAATATACTGCAGATTTCTGTAAGGGAGCGTTTTAATGAATTATTTCGAAGAAATCGAATCTTTTATTCCAGATGGGGTTCAAGAAGAGGGAGATTTAAAGGTGATTAAAGAGATTCTTCAAAACATGGATGTTCGAAGACGGGATAATCCTTTGATTCATCTAACCTCTTCCGCCTTTGTGCTGAATCCCCCTAGAACAAAGACCCTTATGGTATATCATAATATATACAACTCATGGTCTTGGACTGGAGGTCATGGGGATGGAATGGAAGATATGCTGGAGGTCGCTATTAAGGAGCTGAAAGAAGAAACAGGCATAGAAAACTGCAAAATGATATCCGATAGGGCAGCGGCACTGGATATTATTACGGTTAAAAATCATATCCGCCGGGGAGAGTTTGTCAGTGCCCATCTTCATTTGAATTTTGCTTATATCATAGAAGTTTCTGAAGAGGAAGAGCTTCGAATAAAGGAAGATGAAAATAAAGATGTAGGCTGGATTCCCTTAGACAGGATTGAGGAATATGTATCGGAGGAGCACATGCTTCCGATCTATAAGAAGATTATTGGAAGACTATAATAAAAGCAGAGGATACAGAATGTCATTCATAAAGATAGAAGAGGGTATCTATTATTATCCCTTTGATGATAAATATTTGAGACCGAATCTTTTCTATATTCGGGGAGAGGGAAAAAGTCTTGCAGTAGATGCAGGCAATTCGAGAAAGCATCGTTTAGAATTTTTTGAAGAAATAAAAAAACAGGATTTAAGAGAGCCGGATATTATTGTATTGACCCACTGCCACTGGGATCATACTTTAGGGCTGGACGGATTCGAAGGACGTTCTATTTCTACAGAACAATCCAAAAATCGTTTAGCTGAGTTTCGGAATTTCTCATGGACGAAGGATTCCTTAAAGGAAATAACAAAACAGGGCTTTATGTCGAAGTTCTCCTATTTATATATGCGCAAAGTTTATCGGAATGATCCTATCCATATTCCAGATATCGGGGAGAGCTATAAGGGCAGGAAGAAACTTGATGTAGGAGGAAAAATTGTTGAGCTTATTCAGACAGAAACACCTCACTGCGAAGATTCAACGATTGTGTGGATACCGGATCAAAAAATTGTCATAATCGGAGACGGGGATTATCCTTCTTATAAAAACAATGTGGAGTTTTATGACAAAGAGAGAACTTTATCTTTTTGCAAAACAGTAGAGAGCCTTCCCTTTGAGTATTATTGCGGAAGCCATAAAAGACCTTTAAACCGAATAGATGGATTAAAACAACTAGAACTATTGAGAAAAAAAGCGGAGTAGATTATGGAAAATACATTATCGTTTCAATCGAACACAGGCGTAGGAAGGATTTCGCCGAAAGTATATGGAAGAGAAGGTCCGATTATAATTTTTCTTCACAGTATCAAGGACCACAGCGAAAGATATATTGCCTTTGCACAGGCTATGGGGAACTGTGGAATGAGAACAGTGCTCTTTGATCTTCCCGGTCATGGAAGCTGCATCGAAAAAGAAGAAGATCGCGGTTATTTTGGGGAGAAAGAAGAACTGGGATTGATAGAAGATCTTGGTGAAATTATAAAAAGGATAAAAGAAAACTATTCAGAAGAGAATATATTTTTAGCAGGCCAGGGATTTGGAGCTTCTTTGGGACGGGTGTTTTTATATCTTTTTCCCGAGGCGGTAAAGGGAGCTGTTTTTTTAGGGACTGAATCGCCGAATTTCTTAACGAGAGGAATCTTAAGGCTCAACGAAGAAGTTATCCGCGAGCATGGAGATCTTTATAGAAGCGAAAATCTAGATAATATTTTATACGATCATCATAATAAAAAGATCGAAGAACCGAGGACAGAATACGACTGGATGTCTCGAGATGAAAATGTAGTAGATCTATACATAGAGAACGAAGAAAACAGAGTTATCCCAACGGGAAACGAAGTAAAAGTGCATTATACCTTAATGAGAGAAGCGAACAGTATCAACTGGTTTTCTGAGATAGAAGATATCCCTATGTTTTTCCTTGCAGGTTCGGCAGATCCTGTAGGAGATTATGGAAAGGGGATTTTAGAAATACTAAATCGATTAAAAGAAGAGGGGAAAGTTCTTGCCGATGGTATTATTTACCGAGATGCCCGCCATGATTTATTAAATGAAATAAACCAAGAAGAAATATTTGCAGATATTCAGGAATGGATATCAGATACGATTATCAAAAATAAGGGTTAAAAGAAAGAACAGTAAAAGAAGTGTGAAAGAGGGGAGTTAAAGTAGAAACGATAGGCGTGTTTCTTATATTTTATTAAAATAAGAAAAATAACAAACAAAAAAGAACCTTGGGGAAATCCTCAAGGTTCTTTATGTGTTTACTATCTTTTTTGAACTGCTTTTACGATAGCTAATAATATGACTGCTCCAAGAATTGCAACAAGTATACTAGAAATGTTTAATCCGTCTACTCCGCCGAATCCTAGAAGATTCATAACGAAACCACCGATAAATGCTCCGATGATACCTACAATAATATTAGCAATAGCGCCCATTTGTGCGTTTTTGCCCATAATCATACTTGCGATCCATCCTGCAAGTGCTCCTACAATAATCCAAGAAATAATACCCATAATCAAATCTCCTTTCAATTTCATTTTTTATTCAACAATTAATAAGAATAATTGCTTACGACTCATATATACCCGACAGAATTGATTTAAACCAAAATTACTAAAAAATTTTTAAGTTTATATAAAATAATTACTATATTACAAGATGATTCATTGAGTAGATAAAGGATATTGTTTGTTAATATTAATTTTAGGAAAACTTTGCATGCATTTAACAGAAGGGCTTTAATATAAGGAAAATATTTCAAAGTTTGGGTATTATAATGATAACAGGAGGTGTTTTTATGATACATTCAGTTATCGATATCGGATCAAACAGTATACGCTTGTCTGTTTATAAGATCAAAAAAGCAGATGTAGTGAATCTTTTTAATGATAAAATTATGGCTGGTTTAGGAGCCCATATTTCAAAAGGACAGTTAACAGAGAAAGGGATACAGCGTCTTATAGAGGCCTTAAAGCATCACAAGGGGATTGTGGATAATTTCGATGTGATCGAGGGGGTTTCTGTTTTTGCTACGGCATCGTTGAGAAATGTCAGCAATTATACGGAAATTATTGAAAGAGTCGGATCAGAAACCGGCTATTCGATAGAACTGCTTACGGAAAAAGAAGAGGCCCTTTATTCTTTTATGGGCGCGACCCACAGCCATGAGGCAAGAAGGGGAGTACTTACGGATATCGGCGGTGGCAGCACTGAAATCGTCTATTTTAAGAAAAAGAAAATCAGTTTTTTATCCAGTGCAAACATCGGTTCTTTAAATCTCTATCATAAATTTGTAGAGAGATTGATTCCAACGAAAACGGAACGAAAAAAGATGGAAAAATATATCAATAAAAAGCTGGATAAACTTGATCTGCCGAAAAAAGACGAGGAGATTCTTTGTATCGTCGGCGGAACAGGAAGAGCGGCATTAAAACTATATAATGAAATCTATGAGAAGGATAGTCAAAACAGAGTCATGGAAAGCGAAAAACTGTGTCTTTTGTTAGACCGTTTTGAAGAGATGAAAATCAGAGACATTATGAATGAATTATTAGAAATAAAACCAGAGCGGATTCATACCCTGGTGCCGGGAATGATTATACTCAATCAAGTACGTTTAAGATGCCGTACTCCATGGATCCTTGTCAGCGAAACGGGAGTGCGAGAAGGATATATTTATTATAATTTTACGAGGAGGGTTAAGTAATGCGAGGTGGTCATGATACGAGTTTTACTCAGAACAGAGAACTCTCTTGGCTGAATTTTAATGAAAGGGTTTTAGAAGAGGCGGATGATCCTTTAGTAAAACCCTTGGAAAAACTGAAATTCATCGAGATATTCGACAGCAATCTTACAGAATTTTTTATGATTCGCGTAGGTTCTTTATATGATTTGACGTTAGAAGAGATGGAAATAATCGACAATAAAACCAATATGAATCAAAGAGAGCAGATTGAAGCGATCATGACCCGCCTGCGTCCCCTGTATGAGAAAAAAGATCTTTATTATAATAATCTGCTGCAGGAGTTAAAAGAATTTGGTATTCATATTTTAGATCCCAAGGAATTAACAGAGGAAGAATATAAAGAGATCGAAGATTATTTCGATAATTTTATCACGCCGATTCTCTCTCCTCAAATAGTGGACAGTTTTCACCCTTTTCCTCATTTAGTCAACAAAGATCTCTATGTTGTGCTGAGAATGAGAAGAATATACGGTCCGGAAGTTTCGAAAAAGCTGCAAAAGAACGATATTACATACGAGAAGAAAGATTTTATAGGGATCATTACGGTTCCAAATGTTCTGCCTAGTTTTTACACTTTATCTTCTGGAGAGACTCGTTTTATTCTAACTGAAAAAATTGTTCATGAGTTTGCTTCTAAAATCTTCGAGCATTATGAAGTGAAAGCGGAGAGCATTATCCGAGTAACTCGGAATGGAGATGTGAAGTCGGATGATGTAGATTTTGACTTCGATACGGATTACAAAGAGCTCATGACAGAGCTGATCAAAAAAAGAAACCGCCTTCAGCCTGTTCGGTTAGAGGTACAAGGGTCTTTAGACAAGTCGCTGCAGAAATATTTACTAAATGAACTGGAGCTGAAACAAAGAAATCTCTTTATCTGCGAGAGTCCGTTAGCGATGGGATTTGCTTATGGAATGATCGATGCCATTCCTTCCGAAATTTCGGCGCCTTTGCTGAATTCGCCATTTAAACCTCAACCTTCCATAATGGTTGATCCTAGAAAAAGAGTTATGGATCAGGTTAAAGAAAAAGATCTATTTCTATCTTATCCATATGAATCCATGGAGCCGATGATCCGTCTTCTTAGAGAGGCAGCAGAAGATCCGGAGGTTGTATCGATTAAAATTACGATCTACCGTTTAGCCAATCATTCTCAAATAGCGGAGCAGCTGGCTTATGCAGCAGAAAACGGAAAAGAAGTTACGGCTCTTATGGAGCTTAAGGCACGATTTGATGAAGAAAATAATATCGAATGGTCTACCTATCTAGAAGAAGCGGGATGCAAGATATTGTATGGCTTCGGAGAATATAAAGTGCATTCAAAGATCTGCCTGATTACAAAATATACAGATAGAGGATACGAATATATTACACAAGTAGCTACCGGGAACTATAACGAAAAGACAGCGAAGCTTTATACGGATTTCTGCATGATGACAACACATGAGGGCATTGCAAAAGATGCGGTGAAGTTTTTTAATAATATGGCCATTGGAGAGCTTCAGGGAGAGTATGAGCATATCATGGTTTCGCCGTATTCTATGAATATAGGATTGGAAAAACTCATTGATGAAGAGATTCAGAAAGTAAAACAGGGCAGACGAGGTTTAATCCGTCTAAAGTTAAATTCAATCTCGGACCGAAAGACAATGGAGAAACTCAGCGAAGCCTCCCAAGCAGGTGTGGAAATCAAAATGATCGTACGAGGGATCTGCTGTCTTCTTACCCACATCAAGGATCGTACAGAAAATATCAGTATTATGTCTATTGTAGGAAGGTATTTAGAACATCATAGAATCTATTGTTTTGGAGAAGATAATGAGGCGAAAATTTATATTTCCTCTGCGGATTTTATGACTAGAAATCTTAGAAGAAGGCTTGAGATTGCCTGTCCGATATACGACGAAGATATTAAAAGAGAGATTATCCATATTATGAATATTATGTTTGCTGATAATCTAAAGGGACGCCAGATCAATGCAGAAGGATTCTTCGAGGCAAACATCGGCGATCCGGAACAGAAAATAGAATCACAGAAAGTGTTAATGCTTGAAGCTATCGAAAAGGCAAAGAAAGCTGAAGTTTTAAGAAAGGCTGAGGAGAGAGATCGGGAGAAAGCTCCTATTTACAGCCATGGCAAGGAGAAGAGTTCTTATGAATCAATGTCCAAAGAGCCGAAAAAAGGCTTTATTGCTTTTTTAAAAAGACTATTTAAATTTTAATCTTTACATTTAAAACAGTAAATGGTATTATTACTATTAATACGACTAAAACCTTATGAAAAAGCACGACGATGAAAGACTGTAGAGAGCAGATGGCTGGTGAAAATCTGTGTTGGAAATCGAAGTTACTCCTTTTCTGGGGGTCTGTCTGAATCAAGTAGGACAGAACGGCAGTACCGTTAAAACATTTGAGTGGCATTATTTATAATGCAATTTAGGTGGTAACACGACTTTAAGCGTCCTAAAAGGGGACGCTTTTTTTATTACAATTTAATATCTGCAATAGAGAAGAGCTGATTTTACGAAGTCTTTACAGAGAGCCGTTATAATGGTGAAAAACGGCAGCCGGGAGAAAATCATACTAACTTTTCTGTACTTATTTTGAAAGTAGTAGGAATAAGGGTTTCCCGCCTTAAGGGGTTGAGAGGTCTTATATAAGACAAACAGTGTGGTACCGCGAAGAATTCGTCCCTGTATTTACAGGGGCATTATTTTTTTATTGAAACAGGAGGATGAAGTAGATGATTAAAATTTTTGACACAACATTAAGAGACGGAGAACAATCTCCAGGATGCAGTATGAACCTTAATGAAAAATTGCAGATGGCAAGACAATTGGAAAGAATGAATGTAGATATTATAGAGGCGGGTTTTGCTATTTCTTCGAAAGGAGATTTCGAAGCCGTCAACGAAGTGGCGAAAACGATAAAGAATGCCGAGATCGTGTCTTTAGCCCGTTGTGTACAGAAGGATATCGATGCAGCATGGGAAGCGGTGAAAGTTGCAAATCATCCAAAAATCCATATCTTTATGGCAACAAGTCCTATCCATATGCAGTATAAATTAAAAATGTCGGAAAAAGAAGTGATGAAACGTTCTATCGAAGCGATAAAATACTGCAAGAGTTTTTGTCCTGAGATAGAGTTTTCCTGTGAAGATGCTACACGTTCCGAACTTCCCTTCCTTTACAGAATTATAGAAGAAGCGATAAAGGCAGGAGCGACTACGATCAATATTCCGGATACTGTAGGATACGCTGATCCTATAGAATATTATAATTTCATCAAGTCGATTCGAGAAAACACGCCAGGTATTGAGAATGTGGATATTTCCGTTCACTGCCATGATGATTTGGGGATGGCCGTTGCAAACTCTTTAGCAGCAGTAAGAGCAGGGGCGACACAAGTGGAATGTACCGTCAACGGTATCGGAGAACGAGCGGGAAACTGTGCGATGGAAGAAGTAGTTATGGCTCTTAAAACCCGTTACGATATTTATGAGCAGGATACCAACGTAATCACTACTGAAATTATGCGTTCTTCTCAATTATTACAGACGATTACAGGGGTTAAGATCCAGCCGCATAAAGCAATCGTAGGAGCGAATGCCTTTGCCCACGAGTCTGGAATTCATCAGCATGGAGTTCTTGCAAACAAAGAAACATACGAAATCATGACACCGGAGTCTGTTGGATTAAACGAGAACAATATGGTTTTAGGAAAACACTCTGGAAAACATGCATTAAAATCAAGATTAGAGCAGTTGGGATACAAAAGCACAGAAGAAGAATTGGCAAGTATTTTTGATAAGTTCAAAGACTTGGCAGATCAGAAGAAAACAGTATACGATCAAGACCTTGAAGCTTTGATTATCGGCGATATGTCGAATGCGGAAGAAGGATATGCATTAGTAGATTATTCTACTTCTACAAGTGATGGAAAAGAATCGAAAACTATTATTAAAGTGAAGAAAGAGGAAGAGGTCATTGAAGAGGTCGGCTCAGGAAAAGGACCGATCGATGCAGCCTTCGACAGCTTAAATAAAATCTTCGGAAAAGGCGTTGTTCTTTGCGATTTTAATATCCACTCTGTAACAAGCGGAAAAGATGCCTTGGGAGAAACGGTATTGAAATTAGAAAAAGACGGAGCGGCTTTCACAGGAAAGGGTATCGATAACGATATTATCAAGTCTTCTATATTAGCTTATATCAATGCTATCAACAATATGGACTATTTCATTGAAAGAAGACAAAGCGGAATCAAACAAGGTTATTAATCTATGAGAGAAGAGATAATCGGTTTTGAAGAGATAACCTTTCGAAGAGACGGAAAGAAAATATTAAAAGGCGTAAACTGGACAGTTCATCAAGGAGAAAACTGGGCATTGTTGGGACTGAATGGAAGCGGGAAATCTACTTTACTAGGAATGATTCCCGCCTACACCTATCCCAGTTCAGGAGAAGTACGGGTTTTCGGCCATACTTATGGAAAATACGAATGGCAGAAGGTAAAGGCGAGAGTCGGATTTGTATCTTCTACAATGAATGAATTCAGCCAAACCTTAAATTATCAAACAGTTCAAAGAATTGTGTTAAGCGGAAAGTTCAGCTCTATAGGTTTATACGATGAAGTAACAGAAGAGGATCGGTTCAAAGCAGATAAAATCATCGAAGATTTTGGTATAAACAGGATCCGGGAGTCAAAATATCATTTATGCTCTCAAGGGGAACAAAGAAGATCCTTAATTGCCAGAGCCTTTATGAATGAACCGGATCTAATGGTATTAGATGAACCTTGTTCCGGATTAGATCTAAGTGCGAGAGAAGAACTTTTAAAAACCCTCAACGATAATTATAAAAAAAGCCATGCGCCATTAATTTATGTCACTCATAATATAGAAGAAATTATCCCGGCTATCACCCATGTAGCTATTATGGAAGATGGACAGATTTTAAGAAAAGGGAAAAAAGAAGAGGTTTTAAAAGACGAAATTCTTTCCGAAATCTATAAACAGCAGGTTGCTGTAGAATGGCAGTACGGACGGCCTTGGATTAAGGTTTCATGGGATAAGGGATAGGCGGGATCCCCTGAGGGGCCTAGGCGGGCTTGCCGTCGCAACTCAGACGACAGGCCTAACGGCGGTCAGGCTCTAGGCAGTACAGTTCTCGCTATCGCTCTTTAAAAAAACGAGAGACGATATTAAAGTTATGCTGATCCTTGTTTTCCGCTAGTCGCAAAGCGATTCTGCCTAGGGGCCGAAGGCATCCTGCCTGGGTTGCTTTAGCAATCCCGTCTATCCCTTCCCGCATTGCAAAATTCTGCATATTGCCGGGGTTATTTTGTCATGATATTATTTATATATTATAAACCTTTAGAATAAGGGAAAGGAGTACTATATGAAAAAAAGAATAATCGGTTTGATGCTGGCGTTTGTTTTGGTCCTTACTGCCTGCGGTCAGACGGCTCAGAATGAATCTCAGCCGGCTAAAGAGAATACAAGCACAACAGAGGGAAAAGAGATTACGTTTATGATTCCGGACTGGGGTGCACCGCCTCAAGAAATGCTGGATGAGTTCAAGGAAGAATCTGGTATTACTGTAAATGTGGAAACTGTATCTTGGGATGATATTCGAAACAAGGTTTCAATTGCTGCAGGAGGAAAGACAGCTCCTGCTGATGTGTTTGAAGTAGACTGGTCATGGGTTGGCGAATTTTCAGCAGCTGGGTGGCTGGCACCTCTTACATTAGATGAAGAAAACAAAGCGGACTTTAAAGGAATCGACACCTTTACTTATGATGGAAATGTAGTTGCTCTTCCTTATGCGAATGATTTTAGAACAGGTTACTATAACACAGAAATGTATGAAAAAGCTGGTTTAACAGAGCCTTCTACTTGGGATGAGGTAGCAGAAAACAGCAAGAAGATTAAAGAGCAGGGCATTGCAGAGTATCCTTATGCTATTCCTCTAGGAGCAGAAGAAAATGCGACAACATCGCTTTTATGGCTTACGTTTATAAGAGATGGAGTTGTCTTTAATGAAGATAATACTTTAAATAAAGAGAATGTTATGCGTTCTCTTGAGTTTATGAATAGCATGGTAAAAGACGGACTGGTCGATCCTGCAAATGCTTCTGGATCTGGTATGGACAGCTATCGGAAAATAACAGACGGTTCCACTTCCTTTATGGTAGGACCTTCTTCCTTTGCAAGCCGTGTAAATGATCCAAAAGAATCATCTGTAGTTGGAAAAGTTCAGCCGATAGTTCCGCCGGGATCTGATTCAAAAGCGAAACAAACGATGGCTTTAAATGAAGGAATAGGTGTTTCTGCTTATTCTGAGAATAAAGAAGCAGCGCAAAAATTCGTAGAATGGTATACGTCTGAGGCGACACAAGAAAAACTATATGCTGCAAATAACACCATTCCTACAAGAACAAGTACTCTTACAAAACTTGTTGAGAATGATACCATTAAAAATGGCAAAGTTTTACTTGAAACAGCAGAACTTGTTAAGACAGTATTTCCAAATGGAGTACCGAAATATTATACTGAAATGAGTACAGCAATTTTTAATGCGGTTAACAAAATGGCTTTAGGGGAACTAACTCCACAACAGGCCTTTGAAGAAATGAATGGGAAAGTAACTGAACTTGCAAAATAAAAAATGACTCGGGAAACCGAGTCATTTTTTAACGAAAGGAGAGTATAAATGAAGAAGAAACAATATGGGATGCTCTTTTTTCTGCCTGTAATTCTTATAATATCTGTTTTCGTATATCTGCCCATAGGCAGTACATTTTTCTATAGTTTATACAATTTAAAATTAACGGAACCGGAAAATACGGAATTTATAGGACTGGAAAATTATGTGAAAGTATTTCAAGATCCGAAGTTTTTGGATTCATTGTTTAATACGTTCTATATCCTTCTTTGGGTTTTGGCGATAACGTTGATAGTGAGTTTTTTCTTAGCTATTGTACTGAATAAGAAGACAAAATTAAGTCCTTTGCTCACAGCTGCTGCGATTATTCCATGGGCGCTGCCTCCAGTAGTAAACGGAATTGTATGGCGCTTTATTTTTTATCCCGGTTATGGTTTATTGAATAAACTGCTTATGATATTCAGCGTTATAGATCGGCCCCTGGATTTTACAAGAGGACGTTTTTCGACACTGATTATTGTAGCTATAATTGTTTCATGGAGAGTGATTCCTTTTTGCGCCATTATCTTCTTGTCGAATTTCCAATCGATTAATCCCGGGATTTACGAGGCTGCAGAGGTAGATGGGGCAGGTGTGTTTGACCGATTGTGGAAAATCACATTACCCTTATCCCTGCCGGCAATGGGGGTAGTTGTTACCCATATTATTATCTCATCCATGAATGTGTTTGATGAAATTGTAGTTCTAATCGGTTATCGGGATATGGGGCAGAGTCTAAGTATCTATAATTATAGTGAAACATTTTCTTTTTTGAACTTCGGGTATGGCAGTGCTATTTCCTATATTATAATGATGTTGACAGCAGTCGTCGGGTATTTTTATATTAAGGAGAGACAAGTGTAATGAAAAAGACTCTAGTTAAAATGTCAGAATGGTTGTTTGTAATTTTATTTATCGCTATGACAGTGATTCCTATTGCCTGGTGTTTTATAATGAGCATCAGTCCGGAAAATGAAATGCTTAAAAACACAGTAAACTTATTTCCAAGTGCTCCGACGCTAGACAATTATAGATCTCTTTTATTTGAAAATACAAGTTTTCAGACAGCCTTTTTAAAAGGACTGGAAAATTCCTTGACAGCAGTACTCCTTACTGAGATTTTAATCATTCCGATAGCAGTATGCGGAGGTTATGCTTTATCCAGATTTCGATTCTGGGGAAGAAGGGGATTTCGAATAGGATTATTGATAACGATGGTAATTCCTGTTTTTGCAACGATTATTCCGATCTATAAAATGTTTACAGAGCTGGGTTTCTTGGATAATATGTTTTGGCTTTGTGTGATCTATGTATCCGCATTTCTTCCAATGATTATCTGGCTTGTGAGCAATTATCTTGCTTCTTTTCCAAAAGAAATCGAGGAAGCTGCCGCAATCGACGGATGCAGTCCTGTTCAAATTCTATTAAAAATCGTATTGCCTTCTTCTCTGCCGATTATACTGGCGATACTTCTTATTGTGTTTTTAATGACATGGGGTCAATTCCAAATTCCCTTAATAATAGCCTCATCTAAAGCAACAAAGCCTTTAAGCATAGTCATACAAGAGTTTACCGCAAAAGACAGCGTATTCTACGGTTTAATGGCAGCTGGAGGTATTATATCCATACTCCCCCCTGCAATAGCAGCAATATTCTTTAGAAAGTATCTGGTATTAGGAATGAGCTCCGGAGCGGTGAAGGAGTAGAGAAAAAGAAGTGTGTAATGTGAAAGAGGGGAGAGGGGAGTTGTAGAGGAAAAGCAGAGCTTTTCTTCTTTAGACATGGAAAACGGGAGCGCTTGCTCCTGTTTTCTTTATTTTAAACAAGAAAAATGAACGTTTTTTCCATTTTTCCTCTTTCATTCCCCACTTCCGTTAGGTGTTAGGATAGTTGAAGGATTAGAAATAAAAAAGGAGACAAAATAATGGACAAAACTTCTGAATTAATTCAAATCCAAAAGCGACCTTCCACCACTCGATATTCCTCTTCCTTTAAACTCGCTGCTATCGATAAGCTACTCGTTAATCCTCATAAGCCGATGTCTGAAGTGGCTAAGGAAATGAATGTGGACCGCACGACCTTGTGGCATTGGTATGACGATTACAAACGCCAAATACTAAGCATCCAAGCTGAAGAGATCCATCCGTTCTTGTCGAAAGAAGAAGTAACTTGGGTAACCGAAACGATCGGGGCCTCTAAAAAAGATAAGATTCGATACTGCAGACATTATGGTATCCCTTATCAAAAACTGTTACAATGGACAGAACTATACAAAGAC
>NZ_JBQKLI010000025.1:0-19142 GCF_052116305.1 Gallicola sp. Sow4_E12
TTCATGTCCTGTAATCACCTCCGTGACTACATTTTAACAAAGTACTTACCTATGTTCTGACACAAACACTTACCTATGTTGTGGTATTAAAGGCTTACCTATGTTCTGACACCGGACATCCAATAAACATAAATGCGGTAAAGATTGCCCAAAGTAGCAGATAGAAACCCATACTTGCAGGGTCTGCAGCCTGTACTCCAAAGGGAGCGATCCAGATAAAGATGAGTGACCACCAGAAGAAACCGTAAGCTGTAAATGCAGTAGCTCCAAAAGTGTTGCCGCTTAAGAATTCCATTACCCCTGCAATAATTTGTGCAGCTCCTCCTAAAGCGAAGCCCATAGGCACAATAACTACAGATAGAGGGATAATGTCTGCATTATGAAGGTTTAATAAAACGGTTGTCATGCCAAAGCCGAGTAGCCCTAATGGACTTGGGTTAGCGATTGTTGAATTTGAACTCATAGTATCCTCCTAAAGACATAATTTTAACAATGCGCTATCTATTGTATACTAGAAATCAAAAAGACTTAATGACGTAAAAGAAAAAAGTTATATTTTTATATAAATTCGTACAAAAACATAACTACATGAATAATATTATAACAAGATGTGGTTTTAATAGTAAGAATTCTTCTACAGTCAAAATCTTTTATCTTAAACTCCTCCAATAAATGAGAGAGCTTTAGCGGCAATGATTTTTTGGATCTTTTATGAAGAATAAAAAAGGTATTTAAGTCCAGAGGGAATTTATTCTTTATCCCAACGAGCCCATTTTTTTAGTTCACGATGGACGAGGTCTTTTCCGCTGTTTTCTTTTAATGTATCCTGCATTTTTTTCAAGAGCAGTTCCTTGTGTTCTGGAAGTTTTCCTTTAAGGATCAGTGCATTGGTTTTATGAGTGGCATTAAAGATAACTCCAGGACTTTCAATATTCTCCAGCATTAGAATCTCTTCTTCAATGGATTCCTTCGGTGTTAATCGGATGAATTCTTTGCTGCGAATTTTAGAGATCAATGGTGCATCGGAGAAAGCTATCAAGGTTACGAGGATGATTACATTGGGTCGCAGATCAGAGAGAAGTTTTCCGGTATCCATGGCATGGACCTTTGAATATTCTTTTCCCCCAAGCCCCAACATTACATAAACAGAGTAGTTGACTTCAATTTCTTCCAGAGATTTCAGAGCCGATTTCTGTTCTGCTGCAGTTTCTCCTTTGTTATGAAAACGAAGGACTTCATCGTTGCCGGATTCCAGTCCGATGGATAACTCGTCCAACCCAGCCTCTTTGAGGAGAAGAAGTTCTTCTTTGCTTTTCCTGAGGATATCATCTGCTCTTGCGAAAGCACTGATGTATTTGATGTAGGGGAAGGCATTGCGAATGCGCTCACAGATAGCCAGCAGCTGTTCTGTTGGCAGACAAAAAGGATTGCCACCCATCATGAGGGCTTTTTTCGGTTTAACTCGAATAGGTTCATAATACTCTTTCAGTTGTACAATACTTCTTTGGATCTCTTCCATGGATAAGGGTCGAAATAAGTTCGTATGATTCAGGTCGCAATAGAGACAACGGTTCCATGAGCAGCCCACGGTGACAGGCACAGAAATAGCAGCCCCTTGAGTCATGGGTACATAATAGTATTTGCCATACATTTCATAGATATCTCTCATATTGCCACCTCTCTTTTGTTTTGTAAAGATTATATCATATTGCAAATCAGGGAAAGGAAAAAGGTACATTTGCTAAATTAAGCAGAGGTACCTTTTTTAAATCTTATTACCAAGATCCGCAATATTTTAAAGTGACAGCAGAAGATTCGGCGCCTGATTTCATGGAGCCTTCGATATTTTTCTCTTTTAAATATTCGCATAGAAAGCCTGCGATATAGCTGTCGCCAGCTCCCATGGTATCGGCTACTTCTACTGAAATAATTCCTTGATGAAAATAAATTTCGCCATTATATGCAAGGGAGCCTTTTTCTCCTCTTGTGGCGATTACGACATCAGGACCTTTGGAATGGATTTCTCTCATCTTTTTTTTCAATTCTTCTTCAGAACTTTCGTCATCGGAAAAGAAAAATAGATCGACCCATGGAATGGCGATTTTTGTGATCTTATCTTCGGGGCGATCGGTACTGTCAAAAGCTGTAAGAATCCCTGTAGACTTGATCTTTTCCAGATACTCTTCACAATGGCCCCAGAGTCCTGTTACGGCAACGTCGTGGGTGAGGATAAAATTGATATCTTCATTAGTTAAGGAAAAGGACTCCATCACACCTTCTTCATAGTCACCGAATACTCGGTCGCTATTTTCTATAGTGACATAACTAATCGCCGTTTTTCCTTCTATCTGTTTTAGATGAGAAAGGTCAACACCTTTTGAAGCAATCTGATTTTTCATTGCTTCTCCGAAGCGATCGGTGCCAACGGCACCTATATAAGAAGATTCGTGGCCTAATCGTTTGCAATATACGGCTACATTTAATGGATTACCTCCGAAGAAATATTCATCGGATTCCGTATAATAATCTACACAATTATCACCAAAACATGCAATTTTATACATAAAAACACCTCCTTAAACATAAATTTTACGGATGACGAATATTCTCTATGGATTTTTTAAAGGCAGAAAAAGGGTCCTCCATATAATGGGTTACTAATTCTATGGTTGCCCTACCTTTATATTCTTTTTCTTTCAGAGTGGATAGGATTTTTTTCGTGTCTAAAAGGCCTTCTCCTGGGATATAATGAGTATCTGTTTTACCATCGTAATCCACTAAGTGCAGATGTCCCATTTTTTCTCCCAATGTGTCAAGATATTCTTCTATGGATTCCCCTTGGGAATAGGATGCAACGAGATCGCACATTCCTAAAAGATGATCAGATGAAATCTTATCCAGTACTTTTTCTAATTCAAAGAGTTTTGTACATGTGTTGGATTCGTAAGGAGTTAGAGTTTCTAATAGTAGAATAATATCTTCTTCTTCCGCTTTTGCTACGAGAACTTTCAGGAACTTTATTAATTTTTCCATACGTTCATTTTTCTTTAAATCTTCTTCTCCATAACCTACAGAAAGTAGCATATATTCAGAGCCTAATTTTCGAGTCGTTTCAATAGCTTAAAAAAAGTAATCGGTAATTCTCTTCATTTGATTACTGTCGGCGAGCATATAATTATAGGGATAGCCATTGTGTTCTGGTGTGTAGATAGGGATGGGAAGATTGTATTTACGGCTAAGGGACAAGATTTCCTGTATTCTATCTTCGTCCATATCGAAAGGATAGGCGTGGGGGAAACCTCCCCATAACTCGATAAAATCATAATCGAGAGCCTTCGCATCGCGGAAGGCTCGCTCTAGATTTAAATATTGGTATCCGCTTGTAAATAATCCTATTTCCATCTTAATAGTCCATTTTACGATAGTAGCGTCGTGTATCTAAATCCATGCCGGTTAATTGTTCTATGGCAATATCGATACGATTGGTCACAGCATGTACGAGAAGGTGAGAGATATAGCCTCTATATTTTTCAGAAATGCCTTCGGCTTTAATATCTTTGGAGTCAATAATTTCGTGATTTTTATTCACTTTTTCTAAGAAACGAATGACTCTAATGGCTACTTCTCTTTGACTATCTTCTCCCACAAATACTGTAATAGGTGTATCTTCATAAATAATTTCCAACATTCCGTGGAAGACTTCACCTGCGTGGATAGATTTTGTTCTTATATGATGCATCTCTTCCCAATAGCACATAGCATAGGAATAAGTGGCACCGTAGATTGCACCGGCTCCTATAAAATAATGTATATCATCATGGGCGTGACGCTTCGCATAAGCTAAAGCATATTCATCAGCGTTTTTCTCAGCTTCTGCTATAACTTTTGGGAAATGTGCATCCATTTCAGAATAAAAATCATCATATTCATCAAAACATCCTTCATGATACATCAGCCTGTCTGCAACCATAAAGAATTTCAGCTGTTCATTTTTCGGTGTAGTTAGACAGATATCTGCAATCTCTGAGAGGGGAGTATCTAAAGTATCTACAAAACCTAATATTGTAGCTCCTGTTTTTTTGATGATTTCTAAGGCTTTCACCATTTCTGATGTAGTACCCGTCACGGAAGAAAATATGACTAATGTTTTATCGTGGATACGTTTATTACCAGTGTGAATATACTCTGTTGCGTTCTCTACAAAGATCTCCATAGAGGATTTTTCTTTCATATGGACATAAGCTTGAAGCCCACTAGCCCAAGTTCCGCCGATACCTAACCAGCATATTCTATTTATGCCTTTCGCCCAGATATCGTCAATTGCATTTTCAATAGAAGGACGTAGAGCTAGTCCTTTTTCCGCTAATTCGATTACTTCTGTTTCATTAAATTTATGCATTTTAACTCCTTCATTGTATGGATTTAAATTTCTTATTTTCATTATAGTCCTAGATAGAATAAAATAAAGCATTATGAATAGAAAATCGCCTCATGTGTTGAGGCGATTTTAAATTTTCTATTACTCTACTTTCAATTTTTGATAATAAGAGTCGTAAATTTTGATGGATTCTCCAACATCTTCTTGGAAGAAGATGTTTTCTTTATAATCAAAATCGAAGGCAGGATTGTTTTTATATTTGTCCGATGCTTTTTCTATAGCCGCATCATTAGGGCAAGAATATGGATAAGATTCTAAGTTTTTCGCCATTACATCAGCATCTAAAATATAATCTAAGAATTTATAAGCCATATCTTGGCTCTTTGCCCCTTTAGGGATTACATATAGGTCAATTCCTAATTGTACTTTATCTTCAGTAAATGGAGCAATTCTTAAAGTGTTATTGCCGCTTTTTTCCATTTCTTCCATAGCCCAAGCTGCATTACCGTCAAAAGAGAGCATAGTAGAAGCAACTCCACTTACGATATTTTCTTGTGTATTTCCATAAGAAACTACATTTTCATTGTATTTTACTAGCCATTCGTAAGCTTCTGCAATTTCTGTTTCAGAAGTAGAGTTTGGATCGTATCCCAATGCGATTAAAGCGATAGGGAAAAGGTTCCTTGCACTGTCAACAGAGGAGATTTGACCTTTTAATTCTGGTCTTAATAAATCATTGTAACTAGTGATATCAAAGGGTACTTTTTCCGTATCATAGACTACATAAATATAGTTCATTAGATATGGAACACAATATTCTCTTATCCCTTCATACCAATAAGTGGTATTCAAATTTTTAGAGTTTGGTAGTTTACTATGATCTAATTTTTCTAAGAAATCTCCCTCGATCAAAGATTTCATATAGGCATCGGATGTAAGGATAAGGTCAAATTCTTCCCCTCCTCCTGCAGTAAGCTTATTGACTGCATCGGCATTATCCGACATATAAGTGAAGTTCAGTTTTACATTATTATCTTTCTCAAAAGTACTTACCAGCTCCTCCGATATGTAGTCTCCCCACATCATAATGTTTAGATTAGTGGTTTCGCCTCCACCTTCTGTTTTCTCGCCTCCGCAGGCAGTCAGTCCTAGAGTCATCATGATAACTAGGCCTAGAGTTAATAATTTTTTCATGTCTTCCTCCTTAGTTTTTTTCTATATTCAAACGCATTAAAGCGAATGCTTTCTATAGTTGATTTCTCTTATGTTTCACATACTTGCTGAAGCCATCTTGTATTAAAATGCTTAATACCATAACGACGATCATCACAGTAGTTAAAGCATTTACATCCCCTGAAAGTCCTGTACGGTTAAGGGAGAGAATCAAAACAGGCAAGGTAGACTGTGTGGCTCCTGCCAGCATATTCGACATGACGACATCGTCAATGGATAAGGTAAAACTTAAAAATGTTGCTGAAATAATTCCAGGCAGGATACTTGGGATGGTTACTTTGAAAAAAGTTTGCATCCTATTTGCTCCTAAATCCATAGAAGCTTCTTCCAAGGTTTCATTATCACCGGAAATTCTGCCTTTTATGGTGACGATGGAATAAGGAATGCAAAAGATGCAGTGGCCTATCAAAATCGTAATCATCCCTAATTTTATTCCTAAAGTGATAAATATGATTAATATGGATACAGCCAGTACGATTTCTGGAACAATAATTGGTATAAAAATCATACTGTTGATAAATTTTTTTCCTCTAAATTCAAATTTCTTTAATCCTAAAGCGCCAAGGACTCCGATGGTTACACTTATCACGGTAGCTAAAACGGCTATAAGCAAAGAATAGAATAATGCATCCCACAGGGTAGTATTTTCAAATGAAAAAAGTTTAGCGTACCAAGAAGTGGTAAATCCCTGCCAAGAGATATTTCGTCTTGCATCGTTGAAAGAAAAGGCAATCATTACGACTACAGGGATATAAAAAATCGTATAGATGATGGAAGCATTGAGTGCGCCAAGGATACTATTTCGTTTTTGTTTACGTTGTTTTCTACTCCTTTTGTTCATTATAAGACCTCCATATCTTCCACTTTAGCCACTCTTGAGTAGATAAAAAGAATTAAAGCAGTAATGATCATAAGCAATACACTTAAGGCAGCTCCTAAAGGCCAGTTCCTTATGGAACAGAATTGATTCTTTATGATATTACCGATATACATTACTTTACCGCCTCCCAGTATGTCCGTAACGGTATAAATACCTAGGGAAGGAATAAAGGTTAATACAATGGCAGAAACGATCCCTGGTAAAGTAAGGGGAAGGGTAACTTTAAAAAAAGTGGATAAAGGATTGGCGCCTAAATCATAAGATGCTTCTAATAAGGAACCTTCTAGTTTCTCTATAGATGAATACATGGGCAGTACTGCAAAAGGCAGCATGCTGATGAATAATCCCAGACCCACAAGCCAGTCTGTATAAAGGAACATCACGGGTTTGTCTACAACATTTAGAATATTTACTAAGATATGATTTACAGGTCCGTTTGTTTGGAAGAATAACATGATGGAGTTCAGTCTTATCATTCCATTTGTCCAAAAAGGGATCATCAAAAGCAAAATCAGCTTTGATGCTATTTCGGGAGGTTTCCGTGCAATAAAATAGGCAAAGGGATAGCCGAATACAAGACAAAGGATAGTGGTTAAGGTGGCAACTTTAAAACTTTTCATAATAACATTCCAATAGACAGGATCTCTCAAAGAAGCATAGCTCTCTAGGGTAGGTTCATAGACTATGCCGCCAAAAGTGCCTCGAGTCATAAAACTTACTATTATGATAAAGATAAGAGGTATTGTTACGAATAAGATCATACTGAGTGATACCGGCATAACTTGGACTAAAAAGGGGAGACGATTTTTCTTTTCCATTCCTTACACCACCTTTTCCTCGGAGGAATCTTCTTTTATGGCAACGGCCTTATCTGGGTTCCAATACAAATAAAACTCTTTGCCGATATCTAACATAGAGTCTAGTTCAAATCTGGAATATTTTACTTCATAACCATCATTCGTTGAAAGAATAGCTTTCGCTAAGGTACCCATATAAACAAGATCTGTCATCTTTGCTTTTATACTAAAATGTTCAACAGGTTTTTCAGAGATCATCATATATTCAGGTCGTACAGAGATATGTATTTTTTCATCGACCTCAAATCCTTGACCTTTTACAACACAGTGTCCAGAGGAAGTTTTTACATAAAGTGTATCGTCCATCTTCTTTTCAACGATGCCTTCAAAAATATTGCTTTCTCCAATGAAATCCGCTACAAATCTTGTAGTTGGTCTATTATAGATCTTCATCGGCTCATCAATTTGGAGGAGGAGTCCTTCCGACATAATGGCGATACGATCGGACATGGTCATGGCCTCTTCCTGGTCGTGAGTCACATATACAAAGGTAATATTTAATCTTTTTTGTAATCTTTTCAGCTCGATCTGCATCTGCTTGCGTAGCTTTAGGTCTAAAGCACCTAAGAGCTCATCTAATAAGAGAACTCTAGGTTGATTGATTAAAGCTCTAGCTATGGCTATTCTCTGCTTTTGTCCACCGGAAAGCTCATCTGGTTTTCTTTTTTCATAGCCTTTCATTTGTATCAGTTCAAGCATGGCATTGACACGTTTTTTAATTTCATCCTTTGGCCTTTTTTAATAGAGGGGCCATAGGCTACATTGTCGTAAACTGTCATATGGGGAAATAATGAATAATTCTGGAAGACGGTATTAACATCCCTCTGATAAGGTTCTTTGTCTTCGACTCTTTCTCCTTGAACCTCGATGGTACCAGAAGTAGCATCTTCAAAGCCTGCGATCATTCTTAAAGTCGTTGTCTTTCCACAGCCGGATGGACCTAATAAAGTGAGAAACTCTCCTTCCATGACTTCAAGATTCATATTTTTTACGACATGATTCTTGCCGTACCATTTGTCTACGTTTTTAAGGGAGACGATTGATTTTTTCAAAATTCGCACCTCGTAATTGTATATTTTATGTATTCAATGACTTAATATAAATCGTTTTCCACTTTTGTTATATATATCAATAATATTACTGTATAATTTGATTGTTTGTTGGCTAAATAGCTTTCCTAAATTCGGAAATCGGTTTATATTGACTCTATTATACTTCTTAACATTTTCAAATTCACTGTTGTTTAGAATTGATTTAAAATACATTTAAAACAAAATATATATAAATCATTATCTACAGATTTAATATATTTTTTTGTGTTATAATAAAATGAATAAAATACTATTATAGACGAATTTATTCGGAGGTATATAAAATTTATATAGAGGTATATAAGATCTAGGGATAGACAAAAAACGCTATAAATACAAAGAAAATAAGGGTTATTGGTTTTCAAGAATATTGTTATAAAATATGTATTTTATTATAATTTATTTTAAGTATAAATGAGAGAGGATAGTGTTCAGTCCTGTGTAAAGAATGTTAATTATTGTGAAAACAAAAGACGATAAGAAACGGGTTAGTGAATGAAAGAGTAAAAGGGAGAACTGAATTTATGAATAATGAGGATGTCTTTTAGGAAAGTAGGGGGAAAAAATGACAGCCAGATGTAATATTACAAAAAGTTTTTTGCTAAAGGTATTGGATGAATCGCAGCAAGGGGTTCATATTGTCGATGAAGAGGGCAATACGCTCTTATACAACAAAACGGCAGAGGCTATTGATGGCATGACTAAAAAAGAAATGATTTCTAAGAATATGAAGGATTTAGTGGATTGTGGAACGTTTTCTACTTCTGTAGCATTGGATGTGATAAAAACGGGGGAAGTTAAAGAAGTCATTCAAAATATTAAAGATAAAACAGTTGTTGCAACAGGGATTCCAATTTATAACAAAAAGAAGCTGGAGGCTGTAGTAGTATTTAGCAAAGATTCCAAAATGTTGGAAGAAATGGTTTTACAAATGAAAAATCTTCTCATCGATAACAATGCAATTTCGGAATATTTATCAAAACAGCAAGTAAATAATTATAGAGAAGATATGGTTATTGCGAATTCAAAGGCTATGAAAAGAACGATGAAATTAATTGAAAGAGTGGCACGATTAGATACACCTATTTTTTTGCTAGGGGAGGTGGGGGTAGGAAAAACAATGTTTGCAGAGTACATACATAATATGTCCCTTCGTAGCAGTGAGCCTTTTATTAAAATTGATTGTTCTGCGATTCCGGAAGCGATTATTGAGAAGGAATTATTTGGTTCCTTCGATAATGATGCTGGTTTAGATGAGAACTCTTTACTTTACAAAGCCATAGGAGGCACTTTGTTTTTTGATGAGATTGCAGATATGCCTTTGTCTTGTCAGAAAAGAATGGTCTATGTCTTAAATAAGCTGCGTTTTGGAGAGAAAGAACAAGGGATTAAAAACTATCAGAATATTCGTATTCTTTCTGCATCCAATGAAAATGTTAAGAAAAATGTATCTTCAGGACGGCTTCGAAAAGATTTGTATTATAAGTTGAATATTATTCAAGTGAACATCCCTTCTTTACGAGAACGTTACGAGGATATCCTTTCATTGATTGCTGTATTTTTAAATAAATATAACCGAGTCTATCTTGAAAAAAAGATGCTTTCTCCAAAAGGTAAAAAACTTCTTCTTAATTATGGATGGCCTGGAAATGTGAGCGAGATGGAAAATGTAATTGAAAGACTTGTTGTGACTTCTGAGAGAGATCTCATCAAGGAAGAGGATATCATTGAATTGATAGGAGATGGATATATGCAGATGGGGGAAGGGGCGAATTTAAAGGAAAAAGTGGAGCATTATGAGAAAAGGCTGATATTAGAGTATAGCAGACAGTCCTCCTGTATGAAAGAGCTTTCCATGCTTGCAGGGATTAATGAATCGACATTACGGAAGAAAATTACCCGATATGGGATAAATATTACATTTAATTAATAATTAGGGTTGGAAAAAATTCCGTTTATTTTGAATTTTTTCCAAATGAAATTTCTTAATAAAATGCTGTTCCATTCCTCTGAAATGGATTTTGGAAAAAAATCCATTTTGATTTATGGAAAAGGCGATTCCGATGGTTATTCTAGAAAGGTTTTCTTAGCTAAATTTTTGAAAATAGAAAAAGAGTTATTTAGAATGAGCTTAACCTGATAAAAGTTCAGGAAAACATTTTAGAAAAAACAGGAGGAATTAAAAATGACAGAGAAAAAAATCAAACAGCCGGCTACAGCATTTGCATCACCAAGATTTGTAAACACAGGAAATTTTATGAGGATGCAGCGATTTGAAGGAGCGGAAGGACTGGACTTTGCTATTTACGGAATTCCTTTCGATACTGCATCATCCTATCGATCAGGAGCTCGATTTGGTCCACAAGGGATTCGAAATATCTCAGTAATGATGAAGGCGAACAATCCCGTTCATGAAGTAAATATTCTAGATTATTTAAAAGGCGGAGATTTAGGGGACGTTAACGTAGTTCCTGGATACATACATCCTACCTATGATGCCATAGAGGAATTTGCCTCTGCAATTATCGAAGCAGGTGCGTTACCAATAGCTTTAGGAGGAGATCATTCCATCACCTTAGGAGAGTTAAGAGCCATAGCAAAAAAACATGGACCAGTATCTCTACTCCATTTTGATTCGCATGCAGATATTAACGATGAAGTTTTCGGTGAAAAATATAATCATGGTACACCTTTTAGAAGAGCTATAGAAGAAGGACTAATCGATCCTCATAAATCCGTTCAAATCGGCATGAGAGGTTCTATATATGATGCAGGAGAATTCAAGCTTGCAAAAGATTTAGGATTAACTTTGATACCGACTCATAAAGTAAGAGAGATGGGGATTGCAAAAACCATTGAGAAAGCAAGAGAAGTGATTGGTGACAATAAGACATTCCTTACTTTTGACATTGACTTTATAGATCCTGCTTATGCACCAGCGACAGGAACACCTGAAGTAGGGGGGTATACTTCCTTAGAAGGTATTGAAATGATAAGAAGACTAAAGGGATTAAATTTTGTAGGAATGGATATCGTAGAAGTTGCTCCACCTTATGATCATGCAGAAGTAACATCCCTTCTTGCAGCGAATCTTGTATTTGAATTTTTGTCTATCCTAGCCATTAACAAGAAAGAGCAGCAGAACAATGGATAAGGATGTTTTCGCAAAAAAGACTCTGAACAGAAAGGAGATTCTAGATTTAAATTTAGATTTAGAAGATTTGAATCAATTAGACTCTTTTGAGCTAAGTAAGAGTGATTATAGGACAGGTGCGATAAAAAGTTTGATTTTTACAGCGATCGCCATATTTATTTTCTTTATTCCTATTACGATAAACGGAGAGACCGATATTACATTTGGGATAATTTATAATGGCCTTATGAAGCTAGCAGGACTCCCAGGTCTTTGGTTTATTGTACTTATCACCATAGCTACTGCTATTTTGAGTATCTATGGAAAGGTTTTTGCGAAATCCGGAAGAATTTATGAGTATTTCAAAGGAGACTCCTTCGTACAGCCGATCATTTATAGTTTAGGTGCAGTGTTTGGCTTGCTTTATGCCTTGACAGTATCAACAGGTTTTGCTGGACCTGAAATCATTGTGGGAAAATCAACAGGAGGAACTGTAATTCCTTCCATAGCAGTTGCTGTCTTTTGGATTATCACTGTTTCCTCAATCTTTATGCCTTTTTTAATCAATTATGGATTCATTGAATTGATTGGTGCTTTAATGGAACCTCTTATGAGACCTGTTTTTAAGCTTCCAGGTAGAGCTGCGATAAATGCTTTAGTTTCGTTCTTGTCCAGTTCTTCTGTAGGAGTTCTTATAACAAATAAGCTATATAGAAAAGGTGTCTATACAGAGAAAGAAGCAGTATTAGTGGCAACAGGTTTTTCTGCTGTATCCGTGGGGTTTGCCTATATGGTTATTAAAACGGCGGGATTGCAAGAACGATTTGCTTTTGTATACTTATTATCATCATTAATGACATTATTAATATCTGGTATCGTTGCTAGGATACCCCCTTTCAATAAGAAAAAAGATATCTATTTGAATGGTAAGGTACAAACTATTGAAGACATAAAAGCTACAAAAAGTACGGCTAAACAAGGGATCTTAAAAACCGCAACCTCAAGAGCGATTAAAAAAGCTTATATGGCACCTCCTTTAGTAAATGAGATAAAGGGAAGCTTAAGAGATGGTTTGGAAGTTATTCCTAAGGTTGTAAGTTCACTGGTTGCAATTGGTACAGGAGCTTTAATTATTGCAGAAAACACACCTGTCTTTGATATCTTAGGAAGATTATTTATTCCGTTATTAACATTGCTTCAAGTTCCCAATGCTGCAGAAATAGCACCCTCATTTCCAGTGGGAATAGCAGAAATGTTTCTACCCGTGCTTTTAATAGCGGAAAAAGTAAATGTATTAGAACCTGGTGCGAGATTTTTAGTCGTTGCCGTATCAATATCACAGATTATCTTCTTTGCGGAAACCATAGTCGTTATGATGTCATCAAAACTTCCCGTTAAATTATGGGAGCTCGTTGTAGTATTTTTAGAAAGAACAATTATAGCGATATTAATAGGATCATTGTTTATGCATCTATTTTTCTAAAAGGAGAAAAGAGTATTTAATACAAATAGTTTTTTAATAGGGCTACCCCCCCTAATTAGAGAAATATAAGAAAAACCGAGAAGAAAATGCTGATTCTTCTCGGTTTTTTGTGTATTTAACTTTCTTCTAAATATTAATATTTTGTTTTCCAGCCATGGCTTGTGATATTTCATACATGGGTGGATTTTTACCGGAAAATTCATCCATGATTTTTCCTTCGTACATTACGATCAGGCGATCAGAGACTTTTAGAACTTCATCTAAGTCTGCAGAGATCATTAGAATAGCACAACCATTATTTCGTGCTTGCACCATGCTGTCATGAACGAATTGGGTGGCTCCGATATCTAGACCTCTAGTAGGGTGAACTGCAACGAGGACTTTTGGTTTTGCATCCAGTTCTCTTGCTAGAATAACTTTTTGCTGATTTCCGCCAGATAGATTTTTCGTTAATTCACCTATATCGGATGCTCTAATATCAAATTCTTCTTTCATTTTTAGAGCATAATCCTGTATAGATTTCTTTTTGAGTTGTAAGCCGTTATGGGTAGAGAATTCTTCTGAATTGGTTGATTTCAAGATCAAATTATCAGAAATAGTCATATCTCCCACTAATCCCATTCGATTACGATCTTCTGGAATATGTCCGATTTTCTCTTTGATAAATTCATTGGGCTTAAAATGTTCTACCTTTTTGCCATAGAGGTATAATTCTCCGCTAACAGGTTTGATCAAACCTGTTAGCAATAAGGCTAATTGCGATTGTCCGTTACCATCAACACCAGCGATGCCTAATATTTCTCCAGGAAGAATTTTTAAGTTAATATTCCTTAAACTATTATGTTTCGAATCTGGATTAAAGTTCACATCTTTCAATTCGATAAAAGGTTCCAGATTAGAAGTAACTTTCTCGTACTTGCTCGTCGTAAGCTCTCTACCTACCATTAGATTTGCTAATTCTTGTGCACTTGTTTCATGGATAGGCACCGTGTCTACAGCAACGCCCGATCGAAGGATGGTGATACGATCGCTTAAGTGCATTACTTCTTTCATCTTATGAGAGATAAAGATAATAGATTTTCCTTCAGTTTTGAGTTTTTGGATGATGTCGTACAATCCAGCGACTTCTTCATCGGTCAGTACTGCAGTGGGTTCGTCCAATATAAGGATGTCTGCTCCTCGATAAAGAGCTTTTAGGATTTCAACCCTTTGTTGTTCGCCGATGGAGATATCCGTAAGTTTTGAATCCAAGGCTACATGAAGTCCATATTTATCGCATAGTTCAGTAATCTCTTTTTGAAGCTCTTTTTTGTCGATAAATAGTTTTTTATCATTGGATCTACCGGTTTTTCCTAAAATAATATTCTCAAAAACCGTCATGTTTTCAATCAACATAAAATGTTGATGAACCATTCCAATCCCTAAAGACACTGCTTTTGACGGGTTGTCAATTTCAACTTTCTCTCCATTAATATAGATGCTTCCTTCAGTAGGTTTATAAAGGCCGCATAAGCAGTTCATAAGAGTGCTTTTGCCTGCGCCGTTTTCTCCTAGAAGGGTGAGTACTTCTCCTTTATCCAAGTAGATACTTACATCTGTATTTGCTTTGAAACTGCCGAACTGTTTCGTGATATTCCGCATTTCCATTAAATGTGTCATAGCTGCTCCTGATCTGTTACTGAGGGTTGTCGATGTCGAAATTACCTGTTTTTATACCTTCTACGATTTCATTGAATCTTGTTTGAGCTTCTTCTTTTGCACTTTCTCCGAAGCGGCCGATTGTAACAACATTATTTTCTAAACTACCTTCAATAATTTTGTTTCCGTATTCATTGTTTTTAACTTCCTGCATAGCAATTTTTAACAATTCTGTATTACTTGTTACGATACTTGTTAAGATTACTTTTGGATCATCATCTAAGAAATCATCTGGTTGTGCGATTGCCCATCTTTTTTCCATGTCGCGGATTCCTTCGCGTACTCCTGCATCGATAGCGCTAGCGTGTCCGTAGAATACATCTACATCATTTGTAGAAACCATAGAAGCGGCAATTTCTTTTCCTTTTGCAGTATCATCGTATGAATTAGCCATAGCAGTGGAAACTTTTACATCAGGATTAGTAAATTTTGCACCTTTTTCATAATATTCCATCATTGTAACAGTAGGAGTTATTTCCATTCCGCCTACAAAGCCTACAGAGTTTGTTTCAGTTTGAAGTCCTGCAAGAGCTCCTGCAATAAAGCCGATTTCTTTGTTGTTAGGCAATAATGACGCTACATTTTCGGTATGAGTGTCACCATTCAAAATCGCGAACTTAGTATCTGGAAAATCTTTTGCAACTTCTAACACTGCATCTGTAAATTCATTTCCAGGAGCGAATACTAGATTGTATCCTAAATTTGCATATTCTCTGATAGTAGTAACATAATCTGTTTGTGCGACATTTTCAGTATATGTAGTTTCAAATCCTTCTGCTTCAGAAGCGGCAACCATCGCGTTATAGGCGCTTGTATTCCACCCACCGTCTGCTATAGGTGCATTTGTGATCATCGCTACTTTATATTCTGTATTACTAGCATCATCCCCCGAGGCTTGATCATTTGAAGTTCCGCCTCCGCAAGCAGTTACAAAAAGCATTAAACTAGCTAATAACAAACAGCCTATCCATTTTTTAGAATTTGTTCTCATTTTCTTACCTCCATAGTTTTTGTTGTGTTATTAATTAAACTTTGTTAAACTGATGATAACGTTAAATAGATGATAACTTAATAGGGTGTTTGTGTCAATAAAATATTAGTTGATAAAATCGTTATACCTGTTGAAAATACAACGTTATTAGCGGTTGGTTTTTTGTGTGAGATTAATAAGACATATACTTAGGAAAATACTTTCCCAAGTGATGAATGGAGGTTGGAAAAGTGTTTAAAGACAAGTCGCTCTCTGTTTTGATACCAATTGTTTCGATAATTATGGCTTTCATTGTAGGAGGGATTATAATGGCAGCTACAGGACAAAATCCCTTAGAAGCCTATGGTTTTTTACTTAGAGGTGCATTTGGAAGTGTTGGTTCAATCGGGGAAACTTTTGTAAAAGCAATCCCATTAGTATTTACAGGGTTGGCAGCAACGTTTGCTTATCGTTGTGGAATATTTAATTTAGGAGGAGAAGGACAGTTCATTATGGGGGCTGTTGCCAGTGCTGCATTGATAACAGTATTTACAGAGACTATGAATCCAGTAATATTGTTAATAGTCAGTTTAGCTGCAGGTATAATAGCAGGGGGACTCTGGGGAGTGATACCAGGGATATTAAAAGCCTATTTTTCTCTAAATGAGATGATTGTTACTATATTATTAAATTACATAGCGATACTATTTATGGATTATTTATATTCTGGTCCTTTGAAAGAAGCTAATATTCCGCAAACTATGGCAGTAGCTCAAGAGTCGCAATTAGCGAAAATATTTCCAGGTACTCGTATCCACTTAGGTTTAATTATTGCTATTATTGTTGTTGCCGTGTTATATTATTTTCTTTTTCATACTGCGAATGGTTTTAAATTGAGAGCAGTTGGACTAAATCCTGAAGCTAGCAGAGTTAATGGTTATGATGTTAAAAAAATTCTTATTCTGACGTTTATTATTTCAGGCGCTATCGCGGGATTAGGAGGAAGTGTAGAATTACATGGAGCGCAATATCGACTAATGGCAGGTTTTGGTGACGGTTTTGGTTTCGATGGTGTAGCCATAGCGTTAATCGGACAGCTAAATCCTATAGGAACCTTGCTTGTAGCTTATTTCTTTGCGGTTCTTAGAACGGGAGCAAATGCGATGCAGATAGCTACCGGGATTTCCACTACTGTTGTTGATATTATTCAAGCGTTGGTTATTATATTCGTTATAGGATCTTCTTTCTTTACTTCTCAAAATATACTTCCTAAATTTTTCAATCGGTTTCATAAAGGAAAGAAAGATAATACAGCAGAGGAGGTACTATGATGACAAATATATTATTTTCTCCAGAGTTTATAACTGAATTACTTGTGGCTACCATTCGTATGGCTATTCCCCTTCTTTTAGTAGCATTTGGTGAAATGTACTCAGAAAAGGCTGGACTCGTTAATATCGGACTAGATGGAATAATGACAGTAGGAGCGCTTTTTGGGTTTTTGGGTACTTTTTATTCTGGAAACCCTTTAATTGGAGCGCTTTTTGGAATAGTAGCAGGGATTATATTTAATATGATTTTTGCTATTATGACCATATCCTTAAGATCAAACCAGATAGTGACAGGGATGGCATTAAATATCTTAGGACCTGCAGTTGCTACATTTATATACCGTCAAGCTTTTGGAATTCAATCTTCATTGGAGAAAGTTCCGTTATTTCAGAACATGAAGATTCCCTTATTAGGAGAACTTCCTTTTGTTGGGGAACTGCTGTTTAATCATAATATATTAGTATACTTCTCTTACTTACTAGTGGTATTTTCAGTAATTTATTTCAATAAAACGAAATCTGGACTGAATTATATCGCGGTAGGAGAATTTCCCCACGCTGCAGAAACTTTAGGAATTAATGTCATGCAGAAAAAGTATATAGCATGCATTATTTGTGGAGCATTATCTGGTCTAGCTGGTGCTTATTTAACAACTAGTTATATCAGCTCGTATTCGGATGGTATTGTTGCGGGTAGAGGATTTATAGGGCTTGCAGCGGTGATATTTGGAAGATGGAAGCCGGTTGGGGTATTATTAGCTACAGTATTGTTTGGTTTTGCAGATGCATTACAATTGAGATTGCAGCTTATAAATTCAGATTTGCCTTATCAAATACTGGCGATGCTACCATATTTGATGACATTATTTGCGTTAATATTTTTCGGAAGAAAAAATGCAGGACCGAAGTCAAATGGAAAACCTTACTATAAGGAGGCTAAATAATGGACTACATTAATTTGCTGAGAGAAGCGAATAAAGAAGCTATTAAATCTAAAGAGCGTGGCAATCATCCCTTTGGTGCTGTTTTAGTAGATGAGAAGGGAGAGGTACTTCTTCGACAAGGTAATTTAGAAGTAACTGAAAATATTTCAATTGGACACGCTGAGACAATGCTTATGGAGGCAGCGGGAAAAAAATACTCCAAAGAAGAATTATGGAATTATACCATGGTTACAACTTGTGAGCCTTGTGTAATGTGTTGCGGAGCTTGTTACTGGACAAATGTCGGACGAATTGTATATGGTTTGTCTGAAGCGATGTTGTTAAAACTTACAGGTGATGATGAAAGAAATCCAACTTTTGATTTATCGTCAAGAGAAGTTATTTCAAAAGGTCAGAAAGAAATAGAAATTGTAGGTCCTTTTCCAGAGTTGGAAGAAGAACTTTTAGAGGTGCATAAAGGATATTGGAATAATTAAGGAGGTTTCCTTTGAAAGTAATTGGAAGAGAAGTTATAGAACTTTTAGCAGAGAATGAAACAAAGGTTGGAAAGTTGTATGAAGCAATTGCTAATAGTAGTCGCATGAACATTGGATCAGATTTTTTTGTAAGCTTAGCAAAAGATGAATATATGCATCATAATTATTATAAAGAGATGCTGGCAGATGAAGAAGGAGTAAAAGCTTTAGATGTTGAATTGACAGAAGAAGAGAATTCATATCTACACAGTATTATGGAATCTAATGTAATGAAATATCAGGATGAGTTGATAGAAAAGGCGAAAGTTATTTGGAAAGAAGAAGACGCTTTTATTATTGCAGATAAAATTGAAAGAGAAACAATTCTACTTGTTTACGAGATCCTTCAATTATATCCATATTTTTCGCCAGAATTAATGGGAAAAATTTTACGTGAGGAAAAACGACATTTATCGAAAGTAAATAAAGCATATAGTGAATATAGAATGAAATATAATATATAATTCTGCTTATATGAAAAACTAAATTCATAATAGTATGATTAAAATAAAAAATCGAGAGACTGTGTAATATTTTGTGTATAGAACCTCCTGATTAGGGTAAAGAAAAACTAATCAGGAGGAATTTTTTATGCCAAGAAAAAGACCCGAATCAAGAGGAAGTAAAAT
>NZ_JBQKLI010000026.1:0-18509 GCF_052116305.1 Gallicola sp. Sow4_E12
CGATATCTCACTATCAATAGGCTTTCGCGGCATAAACCGCTCGATCAGGCTGGATGATTGACCACAAAATGATACCCGAGGAATTTACACACTAATATGGACTTGACTCAAAGCTAACCTTTATTGATTAATGATAGAATTGCAAACTTTAAAAGTTTAAAGATTATGTTTAAGATGAATTAATTCTATTAAAATATAATAAGTATACTTAAAATAAAAATACATTATTAATTATCATTATTTATAATATCAATTATTTTGTTATGTGTTTTTAAACTTATATTTCTATTATTCTATATTTGATTCTAAAAAATGAAATTCTTTATATAAATATCAATATCGTTACTTACTAAGTTCAATTTAATAACTTTCCGCTGTTCCCAAGCGAAATAAAAAAAGACCAAGAATCGCAATAATTCTTGGTCTACATCCTTCTTTTATATCTATTTTATTTGAATCGTTCGTTAATACCTGCCATCCATTCTTTTACTTCTTTCTTTAATGAAATAATATGGGAAAGACGATTGCTGTTTGATTTATTTTTAGCTTTATCATAGTTTAGACTTTTTACTATTTCATCAAAAAACGGAATCGTCTCAGGTTCAGAGACCGAGTACTCTTCTACTGAATCTTTAACAATCTCAGGTACAACTCCCCAGTTTTCCGAAAAATCTACGATTTCTTTTTCTTTCAATTGCTGCTTCCATAATACATAAGCTTCATCGAAATGAAGAGCACTTGGAATATGTCCTGGAACAAGCTCTTGATCAACAAATTTTTTCAAGAGTAATGATTGTTCATATTCCCCTCTGTCGCTCAATTCCTGAATTTGCTCGTAAATGATACGAAGGGATTCACTGTCTACACTCTGGGAATCATTTTCTGTATTCACCTTTTCGCCAATTAAACGAATAATGTGACTTGCATCAATAATATCTGTTCCTTGAAGCCCTGTTTCTCCACTAATAGGTTCTATTACAGGTCCTAGAGGAAATCCATCATCCATTTTATCCCGTAAATTCTTATAGGCTCCTTCATAATGAAGCCAATTATGCTCATCAATCCCAAAGGCTTCATCGTCCCATTTATATTGATAATACTGGGTTACAAAATTCAGCTGCTCGGCTGCATCTCTATAGGATTTAAGAAATAGCCGTTTCTCATCTTCATCCTCCTTAATCTCAATCCATTTAGTCGGATCTTCTAACGTCCTTCTCATCTCTCCAACGGCTACCGAAAACTGATCCACTGCAGTAGGATATTTTTCAACAATTGCCTTGCTGCTTTTTCCTCCGCTTCCGTATAATTTCAAAGCAATATCTACCGTTTTTTTCGTAAGGGCAGGATATTGAAAATTAATGATACTTCCAAACTCTTTATCTTTTCCATAAACCCGATTCGTACGAGAATAAGCTTGAATGAGACCTTGAAGTTCTAAGGAACGGTCTACATATAGAGTATTTAAAAGCTTAGAATCATATCCCGTTAAAAGCTGGTCTGCTACAATGACTAAATCGATATTTTTAGGATTTCTTCCACTTCCGCCTCGAGTCGCTCTCTCTACAATATCCTCAAAATACGCACTTTCGCCACGCCTTTTATCGCCCATAGCAAATTCGATTCCCGTGAATTTTGAATAATCTGCAAACATTTCTTCTATGACTTGAGGAGGAGTATTTTCAGGATCATTTTCATTTCCAAAACTAAAAGTCATTGCGACATTTATATGAAAATCTTTCTCTTCCATCTGTTTCTTAAATTCATTATAGTATTCAATAACACGATTTTTGTAAGCAGCTGTTAAAATTGCATTAAACTTTCTGTTTTGGGATTGAGTATCCCAGTATTTTAAAATTTCATCTACAACTCTTGGAATATGAGTTTCATCATGATATATAAGGACACCTTTTTCTTTCGCTTTTAACTCTAGTTCTGCATGATCCCAGTTTACAATGATACGCTGGATCTCACGGTCGCTTAACTCTGGTTTTTCTTCTTTTAACTTTGCAGTTACTTTTTCTTTTAAATCCTCATAACTACGAAATTCTCCTGTATTCATATAGTCTACATGAAAACCAAGTACATTTCCGTCAGAAATCGCTTCTTCTATTGTATACTGATGAAGCATCGGACCAAATAACTTTTCAGTCGTATCGATCAGCTCGCTTTTACTGTTTATCATGCCGCTGATTTTATTTTCATCGAACAAAGGCGTCCCTGTAAACCCATAAAACAAGCCGTTCTTTTTAAAATAGTTCTTTATTCTTCCCATCATCTGTCCCATGGTCGTACGATGAGCTTCATCTATAATAAAAACTATTTTCTTGTCCGCTATCTTATAGTTTTCAGACTCTTCCAGCTCTTCCACTAAGGAATTAAGCTTAAATGTCGTCGTTACAATAATTCCTCTTTTTTCAGCAAACAACTGTCTTTTTAAATTATAAGTATGTTTTGTATTATCTACAGATACTGATTCGTAAGCTGCATAGGCTTTAAAATTCTCTGTTGTTCTACTATCAAGCTCTCTTCTGTCTACAAGGAATAAAACCTTGTCAAATCCAGCACGTGTCGATAAAAACAAAGCCGTTTTAAAACTGGTTATTGTTTTTCCAGAGCCCGTTGTATGCCAAACGAAACCTCCATGAGGAATTTTCTCTTCATTATCCCCGCCAAAGGCAGCCCCTTCAACCGCTTGTAAAGCGTAGACTTGATAGGGTCTCATAAGCATATGTCTTCTGTCTTCTTCCTCTTTTGCTTCGTCTATTACTAAATAATCCCCTACCATTTGATGAACCATAGGTATCATTAAAAAATACTTAATAACATCTTTCCAGTGGGTAATCGGCTTATTTGCTTTATCTGACCATCGAAACACAAAACTTAAATTAAAATCGTCGTAAGATTTTGGTGTTGCGAAATAACGTGTATCTATTTCGGAGACGATCACCATCATCTGAGAAAATGCCATAAAGTTATAGGAAAACTCTCCGTCTCTATAGTATCTTTTAAATTGTCCAAAGGCTTCTTCTACCGTTTTATCCGTTCTCTTCTGCTCCACATTAATAAGCGGAAGACCATTTATCAACAAAACAATGTCGAAACGGTTATTGTTAGAAGAAACGACTTCTCTTGCTATTTTATAACTGGAATCTCCTCCGCTAATCTCCGCTTTTTTGAAGATCGTTAATGTAATTTGATTTCTCGTGATATTCTCGTTTTTATCCCGATAGATACCATCGATTTTCCCTTTCGATTCTTCCATCGCCAGTATTTTAGAGGCTTCATAGCTGTTGCTGATTTGTTTTACTTTTGATAGTACCTGTTGAAATTCATTGTCTGTTAAGGGAACTCCTTCCAGCTGATCCGCATTGATACGGTTTAACTCTCCTCGCCAATGATCTATCAAGTCTTTTACTGTAACTTTATGAGTATTTCCATTTAAACTCTCAGGAGCTTCCCATCGATATTTTTGCAATTCTTTTACAAATCTTTCTTGAAAAGATTTTTCAGAAATCTCTTTCTCTTGCATACTTACGCTCCTTTCTAGATAAACATCTCATTGAGATATGCTTTCTTAATATTTTGAAGTTTTTCGAGCTTACGTTGATGAAGGGTGATTTGATTATCAATGTAAGCAAAAAACTTAGATATTCTATCTAATTCTTCTAAATCAATTGGAACCATTAAATTTATATTACTCATTGTATTATTCATGAGTTTTGGATTTCCTACTTTTGTCACATATTTCCAAGCAACTAGATTAAGACTTTCCGCAACAGCTTTACACGAATATCCAACTTTCGATATTAATACACCATTCACGTTTGTACTGTAAAACTTCTCATTTCTATAACATACTGTTCCTGCATTTGCACCATCTGTAGTCCATGTAATTGCCTTCTCAAACAAGAATTCATTATAGTATCCTAGCAATCCATTATTTAATGTTTGTGAACTATATACCGGATATTTCATGGTTTTTGTTTTTCTTAATGACGTTTTATCTGCTGCAAGTACATATCCTCTAGTTATTTTAAATAAACTTTCAACCTTCCGCTGTTCCCAATCGTCCGTAAATCCAGCAAATCTTCGTTTTGGCTTACGCTCACCTTCAGCGGGAAACATTTCTGATAAATATGCGGATTTAAGATTTTTCAGTTTATCTAACTTACGCTGATGAAGGGTGATTTGAGTATCCAGCTTATAAAAAAGCTCGCCAATTATAGACTGTTCTTCAATTTTAGGAATTTTAATTAATGCATTTATAATATCTCCAGAACTTAATGACTCAAAAGTTGATCCAGTTGAAATAGTTTTCCAATATCCATTACTATCTAGATTTACTAACAATTGATATAGGAATTCATTTCCTTTAATAGCTGCCACACCACGTCCGATAACTACATTAAATGCTGTTTTTCCCATAGATCCGGCAGGTGCTCTCACGCTCATAATTAGATCACCAGCAGCCGCTTTTTTTGTTACTTGACTTGTCCACACTCTCGGTATTACCCAACCATTTTGCATGTCAGCATTTCCTTGAACAAGAATGAAATCACTTGCCGTTTCGGAATATGTGTTTCCTTCAGGAGATTGTCCCATTATAATTCTAGCAACTTCTCCCAACTTCCGCTGTTCCCAAGGGTCAGCATTTTCGAACTCTTTAAAACGTCTTTTAGGTACTAATTTTTTCTTTTCGCTCATTCTGTCACCACCAGCTGGCTTGCTAATGCTTCGAATTCTTTTTCTAAAGCTAATGTTTCTGCATCTAAATCCGCTAAAGTATCTTTGTAACGATCCTGCAGTTCTTTTAAAATAGCCAATTCTTTCTTCAAGGGTTCTTGAGCTAAAAGAATCATAGAATTTATAGCCTCTCCAAACCATTTTTCGAAAACTAATTCATCGATCTCTTCATCAGTTAACTGTGCAATTCGCTCATGAACAGAATCTGTAAGCTCTTTATCCTTTGCTTTTAGTTCTTTGTTGTTTTTGGATTTATCTGCTATTAATTTCTCAACTTTTTTTAATAATTTATATTTTTCACTAGTTTTATCTGCATTCTTAATTTCTTCTTTTAAAGCTTTGTTGTCGAAGGTATCTCCCGGCTCATCTTCAGAATCTTTTTTTAATGCGTCATATAGTGCGGCGTTTTCGTCTGTTTCTTCCTCTTTCGCAGCTTCTACTAACTCAGATAATTCTGTATCCAGCTCTTGTATAGAAATTTTTATCTTTTCAATCTCGTCTAAGGACGATGCAAATAATTTCTTTTCAATAAGTTCGTTTGGAATAATAGATCCATCCCATCCTTCTTGCTCCAGACGCTTGTTTTTACCGCTTCCTTTTGTTACCATATGAGGCACTCGAGATCTTCCTATCGAATAAAAATCAGCTGCCGCAATAAGTTCTGTATCATGATATAAGGAGTTTTTCCATATTTCCGCTACAACCTGATATCCATCGTAAGTATCTAGATACTTAAACTGGGATAAGAGAACTTTTATTTCTTCCAGCATTTCTTCTCTTAACTTAGTTAGATCTGTTTCCTTATTTACTTCACGTAAAACTCCCCAGTATTTCTGAGTATACTCTTTAGTCATTCGCTCTATTTCGCAAATATGTTTTTTTACAGATTCTGATTCAAGGACTTCTTCTGTCAATGTGTCGATATCTTTTTTAAGATCCACATAACCTTCTCTTATAGGTTCTATCGCATGATTTAGTATATCCGGAACCACTGCTTGGAGAATCTTTAAATCCTCTATGTTTTTTAAAGGAATCCCCCCTAGTAAATGCGCATCTACATCATGAGGAATTTCATTGTCTATCGAGGAAACGTATCTTGGAATATTCATATTATATTCATTTTCAATGATTTCTTTACGGCTCGCTAAATGACTGTAACCTTCCTCTTCCAGTCTATTGACATACGTATCAACGATCTTTGCAATATCCTTTTCCTGAAGCACATTTTGTTTTCCGATTTTAACAAAATTATGAGATGCATCGATTACAAGTACAGGATCTTCTAATCTTCGGTTTTTCTTCAAAATAATAACTACCACTGGAATTCCAGTATTTGTAAACAGATTACTCGGCATTCCTATTATCGTATCGATATAATTTTTTTCTAATAATCTTTTTCGAATTCCCCCCTCTGAAGCACCACGGAATAAGACTCCATGAGGAAGAACAATCGCCATCGTTCCGCTAGTTCCTAAGTGAAATAGTCCATGAAGTAAAAACGCAAAGTCTCCTTTGGATTCAGGAGGGAGTACTCCTGCTATTTGAAATCTTGGGTCGCTAACTTTTAACCCTGCTCTATTCCAGTTCTTCGCAGAATAAGGAGGGTTCATCACTACTGCATCGAAAAGAATTCCCTCATCTGGACGTTCTGGATCTTCCGGCCAGTCTTCTGCTAAAGTATCTCCATTTTTAATCGTCATATTCTCCGACTTCACTCCATGAAGAAGCAGATTCATTCGAGTTAAGTTATAGGTTGCCGTATTCTTTTCTTGACCATAATATTTTAGTTTCTTTTGTTCGTCTAAGGGTAAATGTTTCTTTACCGTTAAAAGCAGCGAGCCCGAACCCTCTCGTGTCAAGCTAATGACAATAATTATATTAATGGATAATAAAATTAAAAGCAGTCAACTTTATTAAGTCAACTACTTTTTTTAAAATATTATATTACTTTAACCCATTAAATAATTTGTAACTTTCAAATATGGATAGAATTTGATCAACTTTTAGGATTCTTAAATTATCAATATTTCCATATCTGATTGCTTGTTTTAGCTGATTTTTTGTAAATAAAACATTATAATCCTTTTTTACCCATTTTTCTATAAAGTCTTCATACTTTATATATTCTTTCATGGACATATTATAGGAAGTTCTTTTTAGTTTTATCAGCACTACCTCAACACTGGGTATGGGATGAAAATATCTTTTTGGAATATTGTATAAAATTGAAATTTCATAAAATGGAGCTAACATTAGGCCCATTTTACGGTTTAAGTCTTCTAATCTTTTTGCAAACCCTAATTCCACTATTAAGTAAATCTCATCTGCATATTTTTCTAAACTAAGTTTACGAATAATAGAAGTACTCAAATTAAATGGAATATTTCCAAAAACTTTATACTTAAATGTAGATGGTAATTCATAAGACATAAAGTCATGATTAACAATTTTTATATTATCTAGATCTGAAAATTTGTTGTTTAATATAGGAATTAATTCACTGTCTATTTCAATAGCAATTACCTCTTTAGCCCTTTCCACAAAGTATTGAGTAAAATGGCCTTTACCTGGACCAATTTCAAAATAAACATCATTAGAATTCACGTCTATCTTCTTACATATTTTGTTTATATCATTAATAGAAGTTACAAAATTTTGTCCAAATCTAACAGTTTTTCTGTTCATTATAACCTTTACCTTTCTGGTTATAATGTACCTTTTTTAGTTCATTATAACCGGTTAATTAATCGTTTGGTTTAATGAACTGTTTCTTAATCTGATATGATAAATGCCACCATATATTTGCATATTATGTCCTCCTTAAATTATTAATGCATCTTTAATACATTAATTTTTAGAGAAACTATTTTTCTCTTTTTCATTATATCACTTCTAAGTATCCACTTCAACAACAGCTTTTTGATAGTTTATTGAATTTGGATACTAGCTATTATCTACAATTTACTTATAATATTTCATTTCCTCTAACTACAATCGACACAATATATTTTTCGATTAAATCTTTAGTTAGTTTTTCTTCTTGGATATTCTCTTGATGAATAACGATTTTTATTTTCTCATTCTTTAAAAAACCTATTTCAAAATCATCGATGATTTTCAGAAGACTTTCATCGGCTTTCTTGAGTTTACTTTTTATCGTTTTTTCATCGTCCATTTCATGAAAAATAATATAATTTGTTTTTATTGGTAGTTCGTATACTTTTGATCGTGCTGGATTTATCAACTTCTCAATGGCTAAATCTCCTGTTCCTAAAGATCCTCCACAAGTTAGAATAAAAATTAATTCATCTTCTTTTTCCAAGTAATCATTGATAAATATTCTTTGACAATTTGTGGCATAGACCAAAAATAAAGTGGAGTTTGGATAATCGTGCGCTCATCTTTATCTGTAATAGTTTCATGAGTAATAAGAATAAATTCTTGACCAATCTTAGTTGCCAACTTCTTAGCAATATGTTCGGTATTTCCCGTACCAGAAAAATAATAGATCATTTATATCTATCCTCCATTTTATTACCTTAAAATCTTCTTATAAACTTGTAGTAACAGTTTACGTCATAATATATACTATTATTCTATAGCTAATTAGATTTAAATTATATAGATTTATTGAAAATTTGGTTAATATTTACAAATAAAATCAAAAAATATTTCCGATATAATATGTAAAAATAAGTGCTTCTAGGCATTAAAAGAGGGCAACTGTTATGTCACCCTCTTCTAGCTTACTTCCATTCAATTTTTAGAATCTGATTTCCTCTAACTATGATTGATTTGATGTCCTTTTCCATCAGCTTTCTTGTTAACTTTTCTTCATGAATATTTGCTTGTTGAACAACTTTCTTTGATTGTTCATTTTTCAAAGCATCAATTTCATCATCAAGTTTTTTCTTTTCCTCTATGAAATCAAGTCTTGTCATTTTTCCTAGTTTATATTTCTCATAAGAAGCAAGCTTTTTAGATTCTAAATCTTGTATGAGAACATCAGAGTCAATTAGATACTTCTTCTGCTCTTGTATTTCAGAAGAAATATCATATTTAACTTTAATCGCTTCTAATACTAACGGTTCAACTTTATCAGCATTAGACCCTATTATCTTTACTCCATCATTCTTACAATAACGACATCTAAAATATCTATGTTCTTTTACTGTGCCATCTTTCCTTTGTCTCTTTGATCTTGTCATTGCTAAAACATGACCACACTCAGGGCAATATAAAAACCCTTGTAATGGTGAGTGATTGTGCCATTTATAATCTGTATTCTTGTCCTTAAAACGCTTAGAAGCTTTTAACTCCTGAACCTCATCAAATACATCTTTAGATATTATTTCCTTATGATTATTAACGACTCTTCCCCAGTCTTCTTTAGGGAGATATTTACTCTTTTCTTTTGTTCCATTCACCAATGACTTATCCACTCTGCTATAGACATAAGTTCCCGTGTAAATTTCATCGGCCAGAATATCTACTACTGAAGAGAAGTTCCACGCTGGATTATCCTTTATTCCCGTATATCTTTTTGAGTAGTCCATTTTAGTTAACTGAAGCTTTCTTTGTGCAGGTGTAATTATCTCATGTTCATTGAGATAATCCTTAATCTTCCTTGTTGAGAGACCTTCTAAATAAAGCTCATATATTTTCTTTACTATCCAAGATGTCTCCTCATCAGGAATAATCTTGTATTTATCTTCGGGATCTTTCATATAGCCATAAGGTGGATTCCATGATTGAATTTTTCCTTGCTCATTTAGAGTTTGCTTCACAGCTTTAACTTTGGCAGAAGCATCTTTTGCATAAAAGTCATACATAAGATTCTTAAATTGCACATCAAGTTCAACGCCATTTCCCAATTCTTTTGAACTATCGTAGCCATCATTAATCGCTATAAATCTGATACCAAGAAAGGGAAAGATATTCTCTAGATAATCACCTAAAGTAATGTAATCTCTTAGAAAACGAGACATATCCTTGACTATAATATTAGTAACTTGCCCTGACTTAACATCTTCTAGTAGCCTCTGATAGGACGGTCTATTCTCATTTGTGCCTGAATAACCATCGTCAACATATTCAACCCTCTCTAAATGCTTTAATTCAGTATTTTGATTTAAATAGTCATTAAGGTACATCCTTTGACTTATAATGCTTTCGTTTTTTTAACTTTGATCTGGTCTTCAACAGAAAGCCTAATATAAAGTGCAATCTTACTCATTGGTCTCCTCCTTTAGGCTCTCCATATTAAATTTATAAACCACTTCAAATTCATGTTTAGCGTAAACTATTACTTTTTCTACTAGGCTATCAATCAGTTCTGATGAAAGCTTTTCAAGTCCTTTTGCAGAAAAGATATCTTTAATCCACTTTAATGCCTTCCTTTTTTCTTTTTTTAGATTAGATATTTTGATTTCTTGAGCTTGCTTTTCTCGCTCTATCGTTTCTATATGCCCTTGAGTTACATCTCTTTCTAATAGATAAGTATTTCTATCTATTTTACCTAGACTATACTTCTCATAGCTTTTTTGAAGAGTAATTTCCTCTTTTTGAATCAGATCATCATACTCACTTAATTTGCTATTCCCTTCTTTCAAGACCTGGTCATACTTCAATCGAATTCTTTTACTGAAGCTAGTTTTGTTAGTAATTGATTGAATAGCTTTACTAATATCAGTAGCTATCCTCTTATCCAAATCTGCTTCCATAATAAACAAGGATTCTTTCTCGCCAATGCTTCCATTGAATCTCTCATTTCGATAAAGATATTGTAATTGTCTTATCTTATGGCTACTAAAACGATATCTTCTATAGAGGTCTTCACCATCACAGGAAAATACTAAACCTTGAAACCTGTTTTTAGGTTCTCTTTTAAGGTTATGAGCCTTTGATGAAAATACAGACTCTGCTTTTCTTTGCTTACGCTGTGTTTGAATCTTTTCAAAATTCTCCCTAGAAATAATCGCCTCGTGAGTGTTCTGAACAACAATATAGTCTTTCTTTTCAGCACGTTTTTGTTTCTTTCCTTCTGCTAAAAATTGGGATTTAATTCCCTGAACCATATCACCAGCATAAGACTGATTGCTTAGCATTTTGCCCAAAGAACCAACATGCCATTGAGGATCATCGTCTATCCTATAGATTCTCCCAGTTCTGTAATAGGTCATTGGAGTAGCATATCCCTTTTCATTAATATGTTTCGCTACTTCTAATTGACTTTTTCCTTCTAGAGTTAATGCAAAAATTTCTTCTACAATAAAGCGAACATTCTTATCTACTTCAAGCCTTTGTCCACCTTCTTCTTTGATTACCTTATAGCCATACGGTGGTACTGAACCAATAAAAAAACCGTTTTTAGCTCGATTCATTTTAGTAGTCTTTATCTTTACAGAAATATCCTTAGCGTACATATCGTTGATAATATTCTTGATTGTTACTTCAAAAGATTTTTTACTATCCATTTCCTTTATGGTATCCAAGTTGTCATTAACCGATATAAAACGAACTCCTAGAAAAGGAAAGACTTTATCAATAAGCCTACCCATTTCCAAATATTCACGACCAAGCCTTGAAAGGTCTTTAATGATGATACAGTTAATTTTTCGCTCCCTTATTGCTTGCATCATGTTTTGGAATTCTGGACGATTAAAGTTCGTTCCCGAATACTCATAATCCGTATAAACTTCAACTACTTGTATATTTTCTTTTAAAGCATATTCTTGACAAGTCAAAGTTTGCGTTTCAATTGAAGATGACTTATCCCTCCAGCTCTCCGTTCTCTCATTTGAAAGCCTAGTATAGATACCAGCCCTATATTGAGTTCTATTGTTGGTAATTTCTTTCTTTTCTTCAAATCTTCTTGATGTTCTTGCCATTACATACCACCTCCTACTGAAACATATCTAGGAGTTGGATCGATTTTTGAATAAGCTTGGTGGAGAGAGATAGGCTTAGCCAATTTCTTAGCATTTGTGGCTTTATTCTTATCCGCCAATTTTTCAAGTAGATTGACTGTATCAATGTTATTAAAGACAAAATTAATTTGCCTATCCTCTAATACTTCTACCTTATCGATAAAAGTGATGAGCATAGCTCTTGTTACTTCATCTAATTCTTTAGAAGGAATAACGTTAGAAATAAAGCTTTCTTTATCCTTTAAGCGTTTCTCAAGCTCTTTTACAACTTCTTGTTTTGTCGTAATTTGCTCTTCGATTTGCTTGATCTTAAAAAGATAATTTCTGCGATAGCGTTCAAACTCTTCGCTTGTGATTAGCTCATCTTCTAAATCTAAATAAAGAGACTTTCTTAAACGCTCATACTTAGCCTTCTCATTTTCTAAAAAGCTAAAGTCTGCATTAATGGTGATGTCCTTTAAATCCAGTCTTGAAATCTTTTCTAATACATTTCTGTATCTTCCAAGATAATGGTTCAAGGAGTCTTTCACTTGAAGTTTAATTTCATCTTCTTTAATACTGTGCCTGCTACAATCACCTGTTCGGTTGTAATTAGAGCAGATGTAGTAGATGTTAACCCCTTTTTTCGTTTTTACTGTCCTTCTTACTAGGGCACTTCCACAATCAGCACAATATAACATCCCAGCAAATAGGCTTGGCTTATCCTTGGACGTTTGCAAATCTCTTGCTAGCATTTTATTAGCAAGGGCAAAGGTCGATTTACTGATAATTTCCTCATGAGCATCATCAATAACAACCCAATCATCTTCATGCACGTCTATTTCCTTCTTGGACTTATAGTTGAGCTTCATAGTTTTACCTTGCTCTAATACACCAGTATAGACTTTGTTTTCGATGATACGGTTAATCATCTTGGCATCCCACTTACCGTCTTTAATAATAAAGCCAGTGGCATGCTTCTTACCTTTATTTTCTTTATGTTTTGCTGGAGTTGTCGCACCAATATTATTTAGAAAATCAGCAATGGCTTTAGAAGAATAACCTTCAATCTTCATTTGAAAAATTCTTTTGATTATATGAGATACTTCTTCATCTACTACCAATTGATGTTTATCAGCCACGCTTTTCTTGTAACCAAAAGGAGCGAAAGCACCGATGAATTCACCGTTCTTTCGCTTAACATCTTTTGCAGATTTTACTTTCATGGAAATATCTCGACAATAACTGTCATTAATGAAATTTCTAATAGGTAGAATTAAATGAGTGTCGCTCATATCTGCATTTTCACTATCATAGCTATCATTTACAGAAATAAAGCGAACACCTTTTTCAGGAAATATTTTTTGAAGATATTTTCCAGACTCAATATAATCACGACCAAAACGAGAAAGGTCTTTTACGATAATCGTAGAAAACTTCCCTTCCTCTAAATCTTGAATCATTTTCTTGAAATCTGGACGCTCAAAATTAGAACCACTATAACCATCATCTACATATTCGTAGGCAATTTTTAAGCCGTTCACCTTGGCGTAAGTTTGAATAATTTGTCTTTGATTGGAAATTGAATTGCTTTCCATGCTGTCTCCGTCTTCTCTTGATAGACGAAGATACATACATGCTGTAGTCATTGAGATTCCTCCTCATTATTATTTCGGCAAATAGTAACGAGTGAATCTCTACTGCTTATATTCTATCTCATCTTCTATGAAATGTCAGCTTTAAATTGTAATGCTTGGACATAAGAAGAGTTCCAGAATTTCTAAAAGGTCAACTTTTGAGTCCCTTTTAACCTCAATTGTATAAGGCTTCTCTTTCGTATCTATTTGCTTTACATAGTCCTTATTTTTTCTTTCTATTCTTTTATCTATGTTTTTTTCATTCATAGTTTTGTCCTCTCTTAAAATAAAATTTAGTTTTATGACATAAACGAGTGCAATGGAATTGCTACATAGGCATCTCACCTCTGCCCCTGTTCAAGATGGGCCAGCGTCAACTTTAGAAGTATCATTATCACCATTTAATTCATCGCTTAAGATTTCCAGGTCTTAATTAAACTCATCTATTTATCGCTCGCTTCCTTCTATCCTTAGAATTTTCTAGTATTCATTTGAACCGATTTCTCAGCAGGAAGGTCTAGGCGTAAATAAGCTTGTGCTCCTTAAATGGATAACGTCTCGTCTTGGTCTATTCACTTGTCAAGGATCAATGTTTATGTCAAACATGAGAGGTCATTTCTTAGTTGCTTGTTTTGGTACAAAACAAGGGACAAATTCCCCCTCACCTTATAGAGTGAAAATTCGTCCCTCTTGAACCACTTTTTTTATATGTTTTCTAAAACTTCTTTTAATTTCTTTAGTATCTTATTTCTTCTTCTAATTAAATTTGTCTGTGGCAATCCAAATCTATTAGCCACTACTCTTGTAGTTTCTTCCCGAAAATACAAAGCATTAATAATTTCTCTTTCTTCATCATTTAGTTCAGACAAGGCAGTATTTAAAGCTTCAATGGCTTCTTTCGTCTCGACTAGCTTTTCAACATCAACACTTTTATCTGCCAAGTTGTCTACAAAATTTCCATCATGATCTACGTCAGAGAAAAAGAGCAACTTGTTTTGCCTATCAAGTCGCTCTAAATAATTCTCTCTATTCGTATGTTGCCAATAAGCCAGATATACTTCCTTACTTACCATCACCTTGTCACCATTTACAAAAATAAAATATTCTTTCTTTACCATTAAAAAAACCTCCTTAAATTTCTTTTTGTGTTTTGAAATTCAAGGAGGCTGGTGGAGCTCTTGCTTTATTCATTTGTTTTCACCTAATTTTGGGAATAAAAAAAGCCACGAAGTAATCCGTGGCCATTCCATAATATTTAAGGCAAAACTTGCCTTATGATATTAGATTAAATTAGATGAAGTCCCATTACAGTAGCAACTAAGTTCCAAGCTCGTCCCAAGTTTGTCCCATTATAGTCTCAATCAAGTCTCATAAGGTTGAGCCATCTCAGCTACCATAGGCAGTTCCTGTATGGCTTGTAATGCTTCAATGGCATCTGGCAAGGCATATCCAAAAAGCATATTCCCAAAAGCTTCTGTCGCCTTATTTAAATATCTAAAATAAGTTGATCTGCTCATATTATGAACAGACAATAATTGCTCACAGGTTCTGGCTTCCTGCGTAAAGTATCTTCGTCTTAAAATCTCAGCATAAAGTTCCCCATCATTTGGATATCTACTAAGTCTCTCTAAAGATAAATCCATAAGTTCTAATAAAGATAAGCTCACATTGATATCGATTAAGCTTTCTTCTAATTTTCTTACATCAATATCTGTATCTACCTCTAAAAAACTAATGACTAAATCTTCCAAGTGTTGTCTTCTACTTGCATAAACTTCTTGGTCTTTCATTTGAATTCGATCCTGAACATGAAAGCTTACTTTCCTATAAAGTTTGAGTAGTAATTTCGCATTATGCTTATAGGATTCGTATGAATCTCTTGTACCTGTATTTTCTGTAATTATTTTCAATTTTCCACCTCATATTTGCACCTTCAGTAAATTTTTATGAACATCACTAATCGTCCAACAAAATCTTTATCTTTGCTAGAAAGAGCCTTTGTAATTCTATATCCGCTTTCTATTACTCTGCTATCCTTGATTACAATGTAATCATTCTTCTTGTATTTTGCTTTTTTATCTATAAAAATGATGCTGTTGTTGGCGATATCATGAGGAAGCACACCATCCTCCTCACTTGCGATTGAACAAAAAACATCATCAAATAACATAATTCCTGTAACGCCAACTAGTTCATCAAGAATCATTGGCTCATAGTTTTCTCTTATAAATTCCGCCTTCAATGTATCCTCCTGTTTTTAATTTCTTTCTATATATTCTGATTGACATAATATGACTTTCAAAGTAAAATATAGACATTGATTGTCTTGTTTTATATTAACTTAAGCCACTTAATGGCTTATTTCAATACCATTTTAAACTTTTAAGACTTTCAATGGCATAAAGGAGGATATGAAATGAACTTCGCCCAACAACTAAAAGATTTAAGAAAAGAAAAAAACTTAACCCAAGAAGAATTGGCAAAAAAAACTGGCATCTCATTAAGAACAATTTCTAGATATGAACTTGGCGAGACGCTCCCTCGCACAAAAAAATATTATGAAAAAATTTCAAAAGCTCTTGAAGTAGATGATGATTATTTCCTATCTCAAGAAGCCAACTTTTTAATCAATGCTCGTAATGAATTTGGTTACAAGGGAGCAAAAGATGCTGAAGAACTTGTTAACGGCATGATTGGATTAATGGCTGGTGGAGAACTTCCTGATGACGATAAGGCCACAATACTTGATGCAATGCAGGAAGCTTTTTATATGGCCAAGCTAGAAAATAAGAAATACACACCTAAAAAATATAGGATCGAGGAAGAATAAAATTGTAAGGAGGGTCAGCTGTGAATCAAAAAAGAAGCTTGATTTATAATGACGTTCAAAAGTTAATAGCTCATCATGGTACTAGAGACCCTCGTACTATTTTGAAAGAACGTAATGTAACTTTGATTCCCTTTAGTAAAAAGACAAAGTTGCTTGGAATATATAAAGTCATTCTTAGAAATAAGTTTGTCTTCTTCAATCCTTTCATAGATGAGCGAATTTTAAATATGGTTTTTGCTCATGAACTTGGACATGATATTTACCATTATGACCTTGCAAAGAATGAAGAGATGATTGAATATGAACTTTTTAATATTACAAGCTCGACGGAACTTGAAGCGAATCTTTTCGCCTCACATTTACTTATCGATGATAATGAATTAATTGAGTATATACAGGAAGGTAAATGCTACGAGGAGCTAGCTAGTATTTTCAATGTAAACATTAATTTGATGTTCTTTAAACTCAATGAAATGTATCGAATGGGCTACCCTATCAATCGATTAGATGTGTGTTATGACAGTAAATTCTTTTCTGAAATTGATGGAACGGATAAATCAAATCATGAATTATTTTAGTTAAGCTAACACGGTCTTTGCCAAAGATGTTTAGTTTTTGAAACAATTTTGGGACATCTCGTTAGATGTTATTTGATATTATTAAAGTGTCGATAATCTCCCCACCCAAAAAAGAACTTAATGAAAGGAAAAGTCATGATAGATTTAGAAGCTATAAAAACGAAAATAAGCGATGGAAAAATAGATTCTTATGTAGAATCATACCTGGTAATTTCAGATAAACTAGACACTTTAGAAAATGAATTACGTCAAGGAAATCTGGAAAAAGAAGAAAACGATGAGATACTTGAGATGCATGATTATCTCATGGAGAAGATTGCAAATTATTATATAGAAAATCACTATATTAAGGAAAACTAAGTGACAAAGCAGGAATGGAAATTATTAAAAGAAATTAGAGAGGTCAAACAGCTTGACCCTTCTGATCAAAGCAAATATTGGAATAATAAGTTTGAAAAAGCAACTTCTGAAGAAGACTCAAATCTTAGAGAGAGATTCAAGTCCTTAGAAAAGAATAACTATATCAATGTCTTTTGGGCTGATAATATTCCTTATACTTTAACTCTTACAGATAAAGGGCAATCCTATAATTATTTCAGGGAACATTTAAAATCTTCAGTTACTGCAATAATTAAATGGATTTTCAGCATCCTTTCAAATTAATATGGTAAGGTAGGCCTAGAAAACAGAATAAAGCTTAACGCTGTCTACACGTTTATATTTTAGTAGCAAGCATAGCAAGTGAGTACCCACTTGCGAAAAATTGACGAAGCAGACCTTTCTCGGACTGCTTCTTTTTTTATTCAATTTTAACTTGTTATGGAGAACCCTAAGACCCCGAAATTCAAAAAAGCATGGAGGAAAAAAATGGACAATAGAAGCAGAAAAAATCAATTAAAGATTTATCTTAATGATGAGGAATTAGAGCTTTTTAAGAGAAAAATGAAGTTGGCTAAGTGTAAATCTATGGCACACTTTATTCGTAAATGTGTCATGGAAAAAGAAATTTATCACGTTGACTTAGAGCCTTTTCGAGAAATTCAGTGGCTTCTTTCTAATGCAACAAACAACATTAACCAGATTGCAAAGCATGTAAATCAGACTGGCATTATTTATAAAGACGATATAAAAAGTATCCGCCAAGATGTGGATAGACTCTCAAAAGAGATTTGGCAAATTCATTCTTTGCTATTAAATCGAACAACAGAAGGAGATGATTAAATATGGCAATTACAAAAATTCATCCAATAAAATCAACACTTAATTTGGCCATTGACTATATTACTAAGGATGAAAAAACCAACGACCAAATACTGGTTTCAGGTTTCATGTGTAATCCAGTTACTGCCCATACTTCTTTTCTAAAAACAAGAGAATCTAACAATGTACAGGGAAAAGTTTTAGCTCAACATTTAATTCAATCCTTCTTTCCTGGAGAAACAGAGGCTGAAACTGCTCACCGAATTGGTCAAGAACTCTGTGAAAATCACCTAAGAAATGAGCATGAGTATGTCATAGCCACCCATGTAGATCGTGGCCATATTCATAACCATATTATCTTTAATCAGGTCAATATGGTAACTGGTAAATGCTACCGAGCTAATTACAAAACCTATCATCAAATCAGAAACCGAAGTGATGAATTATGTAAGGAAAATAAGCTTTCTGTCATTGACCCTTACTACGAGAGTTATAAAAGGAAGTGGATAGGTTACACTTAGTTGGACAGATTTCTTAAGGTCATATAAAATTAAAACAATAAGACTAAGGAGAATCTGAATATGGCTAAAAGAAAGCGTAGAGAATTCACGGA